>NZ_JBRREC010000045.1:0-34833 GCF_056760015.1 Stenotrophomonas sp. STEN029
CGAGCATGGCTCGGCACTACAGGGTTTGCTTGTGAAGCCCCTGCCGAGCATGGCTCGGCACTACAGGGTTTGCTTGTGAAGCCCCTGCCGAGCATGGCTCGGCACTACAGGGTTTGCTTGTGAAGCCCCTGCCGAGCATGGCTCGGCACTACAGGGTTTGCTTGTGAAGCCCCTGCCGAGCATGGCTCGGCACTACAGGGTTTGCTTGTGAAGCCCCTGCCGAGCATGGCTCGGCACTACAGGCACTTCACCACTGGGTGTACGGCTTGGATGCCAAGGCCAGATTGTAATAACGCAATTCGTCGGTGACTTCGGCGCCGGCCCAGTCGGGCTTGGCGAACACCTGATTGGCACTCTCCAGCTCCACTTCGGCCACTACCAGTCCGGCGTTGTCGCCGAGGAACTCGTCCACTTCCCACAGCAGGCCGCCGTGCTGGACCAGATATCGGCGCTTGTCGATCAGGCCGCCAACACACAACGCCAGCAGCTCACGCGCCTCGTTCACCGGCACCGGGTACTCGAACTCCTGGCGGGTGTGGCCGAGCTCGCGCGACTTGATGTTCAGGTAGGCCTCGTCGCCCTGGATGCGGACCCGCACCGAAGCCTTCTGCGCGCCGCTGTCCATCGCCGCCGTATCGTTGATATAGCCCTGCGCCATCGGGATGACGGCGTGCGCGGCGGCCCGCCAGTCATCGCTGCTGACGAGGAACTTGCGCTCGATCTCGATACCCACCGCTTACCTCTTCTCGAAGACGGCAATGCTTTCCACGTGCGCGGTGTGCGGGAACATGTCCATCGCACCGGCGGACACCAGGGTGAAGCCCTGCTCATTGACCAGATAGCCGGCGTCGCGCGCCAGTGAGCCCGGATGGCAGCTGACGTAGACGATGCGTTTGAACTGATCCAGCGGCAACTGCTTGAGCACATCGATCGCACCCGAACGCGGCGGGTCGAGCAGCAGCTTGTCGAAGCCCTGCTTCATCCACGGCGCTTCGCTCTGATCCAGGGTCAGATCGGCGGCATGGAACTCGGCGTTGGCCAGACCGTTGCGCTCGGCGTTTTCCTTGGCGCGCGCGACCAGCCCGGCCTCGCCTTCCACGCCGACCACTTCGCGCACGCTGCGCGCCAGCGGCAGGGTGAAGTTGCCCAGGCCACAGAACAGGTCAAGCACGCGCTCGTCCGGTTGTGCATCCAACAAGGTCAGCGCATGCGCGATCATCTGCTGGTTGAGCTTGGCATTGACCTGGATGAAATCCAGCGGGCGGAACGCGAGGTCCACATCCCACTGCGGCAGCGCGAAGGACAGCGCCACGCCCTCGGCCGGCCACAACGGGGCCACGGTGTGCAGGCCACCGGACTGCAGGTAGATCGCAAAGCCATGCTCCTGGCCGAATGCGATCCACGCCTGCTTGTCGGCATCGCTGAGCGGAGCCAAGTGGCGCACGGTGAGGGCGATGGCGGCATCACCGGCGATGAATTCGATCTGCGGGATATCGCGCTTGCCATCCAGCGTTTCGATGAAAGCGGACAGCGCGCCGACCTTGCTGCCGATCTCCGGGATCACCGTCAGGCACTGCGACAGATCGGCGACAAAGCGCGGATCCAGTTCGCGGAAGCCGACCAGCGTCTTGTCCTTCTTCTCGACGCGGCGCACCGAGAAGCGCCCCTTCCGGCGGTAGCCCCAGCTGTCACCCACCAGCGGCGGCAACACCTCGCCCGGGCTGACGTGGCCGATGCGGGTCAGGTTGTCGGTCAGCACCTGCTGCTTGGCGACAATCTGCCGCGACTCGTCCAGGTGCTGCAGTACGCAACCTGCGCACACCCCGAAATGCGGACAGCGCGGCTCGACGCGATGCGGCGAGGCCTTCAGCACTTCGACCGTCTTGGCCTCATCGAAATGACGGCTCTTGCCGGTCTGCTCGGCCATCACCGTTTCCTGCGGCAGCGCGCCGCTGATGAAGGTGACCTTGCCACCCTCGCCTTCACGGCGGGCAACGCCACGGCCGTCGTGGCTCAGGTCGAGGATGTCGGTCTGGAACGGGGTCTTGTCTATGCGGGGGGATCTGGATCGGGCCACGTGGCAACAGGCTGCGGGCAAAAGGGCGGCCATTGTCGCAGATGCTCAACGTGAACACCCCGATGACTTGCAGATCACGGTGCCATCGCTAATATGCGGGCAGTAGCTGACATGGAGGCAGCAGATGAATACGCATCACCAAGGAAACCTGCCGCGCCTGTTGTTGGTCGAGGACGACATGACCAGCCAGGGCTTCTTCCAGTTTGTGCTGGAATCGCTACCGGCCAAGGTTGATATCGCTGATTCGTGCGCCAGCGCGTTGCGTTGGGCACAGAGCGACAGCTACGACCTGTGGCTGCTCGATGTGAACCTGCCTGACGGCAATGGCGCTGGTCTTCTGCGCAGTCTGCGTGAACGCCACCCGCACACCGCTGCACTGGCGCATACCGCAGATACCAGTCAGGAAATGCAGATGACGCTGCAACAGGCCGGCTTTCAGGAAACCCTGGTCAAGCCGATCAGTCGCGATGCGCTGCTCAAGAGCGTGCGCCGTGCGCTGACCAGGTCCACTGCAAAGGCTGACGGCGCCGTTGCCGAAGCTGCGCTGGATTGGGACGAGTCAGCCGCGATGAACGCCCTGAACGGGCAACAGGCGCACGTGCGTGCACTGCGCGAACTGTTCCTGTCCGAGTTGCCAGGCACCCGCGATGCGGTCAGTCATGCACTTGAAAAGCATGACGACAAAGCCCTGCATGCACAGCTGCACAAGCTGCAGGCCAGCTGTGGTTTTGTTGGCGCCTCGCGCCTGGCATTTGCAGTGCGCCAGCTGAATCGCGACCCCGCATCGATGCAGGCACGGCAACAATTCGGCAGTGCTGTCAGCGCCTTGCTGCGCTGATCGGATGGTGTGCCGAGCCATGCTCGGCAGCAGGTTTCCACGGTAGAGCCTCTGCCGAGCATGGCTCGGCACTACAGAGGCTGGATCTTGCGTAACGCCCCCTGCCGAGCATGGCTCGGCACTACAGAGGCTGGATCTTGCGTAACGCCCCTGCCGAGCATGGCTCGGCACTACAGGCTGGATTCTGCGGGCGGCCCCTGTCGAGCGTGGCCCGGCACTACGGTTGTGGACGGGCCAGTTCGCCCAGCATTTCCCAGGACTTGAGTCCGCGACCACCAAGGTGGTGCAGCAGCACTGCACGCATCTGCAGGCGCAGGCTGGCAACATCGCTGCTGTCGGGCTGGTGATCCTCGGCCAATGCCAGCAACGCACTACCGGTCGCCAGCGCGCGGCGTTCGTTGTTGCGCTCACTGAGCAGCCGCAGCGGGCCCTGCAACGGATCCAGCCGATAGCGCGCCGCCGGGTCGATGGGCTCACCGTCGGCACCACAACTCCAGTCGAAGCCAAAGCCCAATGCGTCAAGCAGATCACGCTCGAAGCGACGCAGTAACCACGCCAGCGTGTCCGGCTGATCCAGCTGCCCCCGCAGCTCACCGTAAGCCACATACAGCTCGGGCAAGGGATCCTGCCGCGGTGTCAACCGCATCACCAGTTCGTTGATATAGAACCCGGCAAGCATGGCGTGGCCGTGCAGGCGCGGCGCCACATCCTGGCTTTCGGCCCGGCGCAGCTGCGCCAGCTCGCCAGTCTGCTGTGCGTCAAAACGGATTGCCTGCAAGGGCTGCAGGGCCGCGCGTAGTGCCTGCTTCTTCGCTCCCTGCACCCCCCGCGCAAGCAGACCCAAGCGCCCATGCTCCAGGCTCAGCACCTCGACCAGCAGGCTGGTCTCGCGCCAAGGCCGGGCATGCAGCACGTAAGCGGGCTGGTCGTCGATGCGCATCTCAAGACTGGGAGTCGGGAATGGAGAATCGGGAGTCGGAACAGCCCGCGACCGTGATCCAGCCGGCCTTCGTCAGGCTCCCTGGCGGCCGGCTATCGCTACGACCTATCGTCGTCGCAGCATCGGTATTCATCACACAACCTGACCTGCCTCGCGGCCAGAAACAAGCCGGAAACCGCAAATCGCGGAAGAACCAGGCAGTTTCCATTCCCGATTCCCCCCTCCCGATTCCCGGAACAAGCCTTACTGTTCGCCGTAACCAAAGGCCTTCAGCGCGGCCTCGTCATCGGACCAGCCTTCACGCACGCGCACCCAGGTTTCCAGAAACACCTTGGCACCGAACAGACGCTCCATCTGCAGACGCGCCTTGGCGCCGATTTCCTTCAGGCGGGTGCCGCCCTTGCCGATGACAATCGCCTTCTGGCCTTCGCGCTCGACCCAGATCACCGCGCCGATGCGCAGCAGCGCACCGTCTTCGGCGAAACGCTCGATCTCCACCGTGGTGGCGTAAGGCAGTTCTTCGCCGAGCTGGCGCATCAGCTGCTCGCGGACCAGCTCGCCGGCGAGGAAGCGCTGGCTGCGGTCGGTGATTTCATCTTCGCCGAACATCGGCGGACCTTCCGGCACCAGCCCGATCAGGTCACGCACCAGCGCGTCCAGACCATTCCGCTTCAGCGCCGAGATCGGATGCACGGCGGCGAATTCGCGGCCGACGGTAATCTCCTGCAGGAACGGCAGCAGCGCGCCCTTGTCCTTCAGACGATCAACCTTGTTGACGATCAGCACCACCGGCACGCCTGCATCGCTCAGCACGTTGAACGCGAGGGTGTCTTCTTCGTCCCAGCGACCGGCTTCGATCACCAGCAAGCCAACGTCCACGCCTTCCAGCGAGGCACGCGCGGCACGGTTCATGACCCGGTTCATCGCGCGCTTCTGCTGGCGATGCAGTCCAGGGGTATCGACCAGCACCAACTGCCCTTCCGGGTAGGTGGCGATGCCGAGCAGGCGGTGGCGGGTGGTCTGCGGACGGTTGGAGACGATGCTGACCTTGGCGCCAACCAGGGCGTTGGTCAGGGTCGACTTGCCAACGTTGGGGCGGCCAATGACCGCGACGCTGCCACAGCGATGAGAGGAGGTGTCGTTCACTTGGAATCCAATTGCTCTATTGCGGCGGCTGCCGCCTGTTGTTCGGCCAGCCGTCGCGAAGTGCCTTCGCCTTCGGTACTTACGGCGGGGTCAGCCACGCAACAGCGCACATGGAAGTGCTTGGCGTGGTCGTCGCCGGTCTCCGATACCAGCTCGTATACCGGCAGGGTCTTCTGCCGGGCCTGCAACCATTCCTGCAGGCGTGTCTTGGGATCTTTCTCGGGCTTGCCTGCCGGCACCGCCGACAGCGAGGCCTCGAACCACGGCATTATCCGCTCGCGGCAGGCTTCAAAACCGGCGTCCAGATAAATGGCGCCAACCACGGCCTCGAAGGTGTCGGCGAGGATGGAGTCGCGGCGATGGCCGCCTGACTTCATCTCACCCGGACCCAGCGTCAGCCGGTCACCCAGCAGCAGCGTACGCGCGATCACCGCCAGCGCGCTTTCGCAGACCAACGCCGAGCGGGCGCGGGTCAACGCGCCCTCGTCCGCCTTCGGCCAACGGGTGAACAATGCCTCGGCAATCAGCATGTTGACGATGCTGTCGCCGAGGAACTCCAGGCGCTCGTTATGCGGCGCGCCCGCACTACGATGGGTCAGGGCCTGCTTCAGCAGACCCTGGTCCTTGAATGGATGACCGATCAGGTCACCCCGTTGGAACGTTTTATTGAGCACTGCCTGAGGTGAAATCCTGGGAATTTGTGAAATTGCCTACGATGTCCAGATTGCCGATCAGCGGCTTGCGCACCTCATAGGTCACGTTCATCCGCCAGCCACCATCGGTACGCTCGAACTTGATGTTGTCGCGCTTGACCGAGTCGGAGTAATTCATGTCCATGCGCTTGAAAAAGGCCTGGGTCGCGGTCGACGGATTGAATTCACCGGTTGACTCGTTCGCCATCGACTTCATCGCCACCTTGACCGAATAGAACTCCTGGTACATCGGGAACAGCTTCATGCCGATGTAAAGCCCGAAGCCCACCACCGCCAACACCATCAGGAACGAGGTCAGCGTCATACCTGCTTGCTTGTGCTTCATTGCGATCTCCCCAGACACGCGTTATCCACTTACTGAATGCCCGCCCCGATGCGGGACGGCTCGAAACTACCCTTGCAGAACCAGCCTTCACAGTTCAGCCAGATCAGGAACGCCTTGCCCCGCAGATTCTCTTCCGGCAGGAAGTGGGTCTGGGTCCAGAAGCGACTGTCCTCGCTGTTGTCGCGATTGTCACCCATCACGAAGTACTGGCCTTCCGGCACCACCCAGTCCCCCTGGCCGCGCGGGTCGGCGCGACCCAGCAGCTCGAGCACGGTATGGCTGCGGCCCGGCAGCTGCTCGGTCAGCAGCGAGGCACCAGTCATTTCCGAGCCAGGGCCCTTGCCAACGTACTCGCCGCGGTCTTCGTAGACCATCGGCACGCCGTTGATCGACAAGGTGTCACCGTTGAAGCCGATGCGGTCGCCCGGCAGGCCGATCACGCGCTTGATCCAGTTCTGGTCCGGCGCATGCGGCGGCTTGAACACCACCACATCACCGCGCTTTGGCTCGGCTACCGGGATGATCTTGGTATTGGTAATCGGCAGGCGGAAGCCGTAGGAGAACTTGTTGACCAGGATGAAATCGCCGATCAGCAGGTTGGGCATCATCGAGCTGGAGGGGATCTTGTACGGCTCGGCCACGAAGCTGCGCAGGATCAACACCACCGCCAGCACCGGGAAGAACGCGCGCGAGTAATCCACTACCGCCGGCTCTTCACTGTCCAGCAAGCTGGCCTTCTCGGCACGACGCTTGCGCAGGTACAGCTTGTCCAGCAGCACCACCAGGCCCGAGCCCAGGGTCAGCACAACCAGGATGATTTCAAACCATTTCATTCAAGTTCCTTCGGAATGGAAACGGGGAATGGGGAGCCGGGAACCGCGCAGTCCAAAGCGTTTCGCCCGGCCGTTACGACTCCCCATTCCCTACTCTCGATTCACTGTTACTTGTCCATCTGCAGCACAGCAAGGAAGGCTTCCTGTGGGATCTCCACGCGGCCCACCTGCTTCATGCGCTTCTTGCCTTCCTTCTGCTTCTCCAACAGCTTCTTCTTACGCGAAACGTCGCCACCATAGCACTTGGCCAGCACGTTCTTGCGCATGGCCTTGACCGTGGTACGGGCGATGATCTGCGCGCCGATCGCGGCCTGGATGGCCACGTCGAACATCTGCCGGGGAATCAGGTCCTTCATCTTCTCGCACAGCTCGCGGCCACGACGATCGGCATGGCTGCGGTGGGCGATCAGCGACAGGGCGTCAACCTTGTCACCGTTGATCAGCACGTCCAGGCGTACGAACGGGCCGGCCTCGAAGCGCACGAAGTGGTATTCCAGCGAGGCGTAGCCACGGCTGACCGACTTGAGCTTGTCGAAGAAGTCCAGCACTACTTCGGCCATCGGCAGCTCATAACTGATCTGCACCTGGCTGCCCATGTAGTTGATGCCGATCTGGCTGCCGCGCTTCTCTTCGCACAGCTTGATGATGCTGCCGATGTATTCCTCGGGGGTGAGGATGTTGGCGCGGATGATCGGCTCGCGGATTTCTTCCACCTGGTTGACCGGCGGCAGCTTGGCCGGGTTGTCCATCATCACGATGGTCCCGTCGCTCTTGAGCACCTCGTAGATCACCGTCGGTGCGGTGCTGATCAGGTCGAGGTTGTACTCGCGCTCCAGGCGCTCCTGCACGATTTCCATGTGCAGCATGCCGAGGAAGCCGCAGCGGAAGCCGAAGCCCATCGCCTCGGAGCTTTCCGGCTCGAAGCGCAGCGCGGCGTCGTTCAGGCGCAGCTTGTCGAGGGCTTCGCGCAGGTCCGGGTAGTCCTCGGCGTCGACCGGGAACAGTCCGGCGAACACGCGCGGCTGCATTTCCTGGAAGCCGGGCAGCGGCTCGGACGCCGGATCGGCCTGCAGGGTCAGGGTGTCGCCAACCGGCGCGCCGTGCACGTCCTTGATGCTGGCGTTGATCCAGCCCACTTCACCGGCACGCAGCGCAGGCATTTCCTTACGCTTGGGGGTGAAGACGCCGACCTTGTCGACCAGATGCCAACGGCCGGTGGACATGACCTGGATCTTGTCGCCGGCCTTGATCTGGCCCTGCATCACGCGCACCAGCGAGACCACGCCCAGGTAATTGTCGAACCAGGAATCGATGATCAGCGCCTGCAACTTGTCGCTGCCACGGTCGGCCGGCGGTGGGATGCGGTGCACGATGGCCTCCAGCACCTCCTCCATGTTCAGGCCGGTCTTGGCGCTGACGGCAACCGCGTCGGAGGCGTCGATGCCGATCACCGCTTCGATCTCGGCCTTGGCACGGTCGATATCGGCGGTCGGCAGGTCGATCTTGTTCAGCACCGGCACCACTTCCAGGCCCTGCTCGATGGCCGTGTAGCAGTTGGCAACCGACTGCGCTTCCACGCCCTGGGCCGCATCGACCACCAGCAGCGCGCCTTCGCAGGCGGCCAGCGAGCGGCTGACTTCATAGGAGAAGTCGACGTGGCCGGGGGTATCGATGAAGTTCAGGAAGTAGGTCTGGCCGTTGCGGGCCGTATACGGCACCGACACCGACTGCGACTTGATCGTGATGCCACGCTCGCGCTCGATCGGGTTGTTGTCCAGGACCTGCGCTTCCATTTCGCGCGCGGTCAAGCCGCCACACAACTGGATGATGCGGTCGGCCAGGGTGGACTTACCGTGGTCAACGTGGGCAATGATGGAGAAGTTGCGGATCATCCGCATCGAATCATGTGACATAGGTGGCGGCGGCGGCGCTGCGTCGTCAGGATAACGGGGCATTATCGCATGCCGGAGCCAAGCCCCGCACAGGGTTTGGCCGGCAGCTGAACGAAAGGAGCCGCCCGAAGGCGGCTCCCGTTGCAATCACAAGGTCTGGCGGGCTTATTCGCCGGCGCGGACCGGGACGAAGGCGCTGTTGGCGCCGGCGCGGACCAGCAACATGACCACGTCACCCTTCTTGTAACCGGCCAGCTCCCGGTTCAGGGCGGCAACGCTGCCCACCGGGGCGCGCCCGACCTGCAGCACCACCATGCCCGGGGCCAGACGCGCCTCGCGGCCAGACTGACTGTTAACGCCGGTGATGCGCACGCCTTCGCCCGACTCCAGGCCGAGCTGGCGACGCTCGGCGGCGGTCAGATCGGCCACTTCCAGCCCCAGCAGGGCATTGGCGCCGGCCTGCGGCTTGGCCTCATCGCCAGCGGCAGCGGTGTTACCCGGCCGCGCCGCATCCTCGGCCAGTTCGCTCAGCGTCACGGTGATATCGCGCGGCTTGCCGTCACGCAGAATGCTCATCCGCACCTTGCTGCCGGGCGGCATCGCGCCAATCATCGGCGGCAGCTCGCTGGAGGTATTGATCTCGGTGCCATTGACCGCACGGATCACATCACCCACCTCGATACCCGCCTTGGCCGCCGCGCTGTCGGGCACCATCTGGTTGACCAGCGCACCGCGGCTGTCAGGCAGCTTGAAGCCCTGCGCGATGTCGCTGGTCACCTCACCGACCATCACACCCAACTGGCCGCGGCTGACCTTGCCGGTCTTCTTGATCTGCTCGACCGCATTCATCGCCAGATCGATCGGGATCGCGAAGCTGATGCCCATATAGCCACCGGAGGCGGAGAAGATCTGCGAATTGATGCCGACCACCTCACCGCGCGTATTCAGCAAGGGGCCGCCGGAGTTGCCCTGGTTGATCGCCACGTCGGTCTGGATGAAGGGCACATAGCGCTGCTCCTGGCCACCGGTATTACGACCCAGCGCACTGACGATACCGGCGGTAACCGAGTGGTCCAGGCCGAACGGCGAGCCGATCGCCACCACCCACTGGCCCGGCTTGAGCGTATTCGAATCGCCCACCCGCACGGTCGGCAGGTTGCGCCCTTCGACCTTCAGCAGCGCCACGTCGTACTGGGCATCACTGCCGACCACCTTGGCGGTGAACTCACGACGATCACTCAAGGTGATTTTGACCGACTCAGCACCGTCGATGACGTGGTGGTTGGTCAGCACATAGCCGTCATTGGAGATAATGAAGCCCGAACCCATGCTGCGCCCACGCGGCCCGCTGTCCGGTCCTTGCTGGCCCGGCCCCGGCATCTGGAAATCCGGACCGAAGAAGCGGCGGAAGAACTCCGGCATCTGGTCCATGTCCGGGCCCTGCTGGGCAGCGCGCGGATTGCGGCGCGCGCCAATCACGGTATCGACCTTGACCACGCCCGGGCCAACCTGGTCGACCAGTTGGGTGAAATCAGGCAGGCCCTGCACCAGCTGCGGCGCGGGGGCGGCACGGGTAGCGGTCGCCTGCGCCGCGGGCGCATCCGGTGCCGGGCTCTGCGCGCAGGCCACCAACGGCAGGGTCATCGCCAGCAGGCCAAACACCTTGTTTTGGATACGTGGGGTCATCAGCTTCGAGCCTCCAATTCAGTCAAAGCGGGAAAGAACAGCCAAGCCCGGTACGCCAGCCAACAGCGCACAAACCTGGAATCCGGGGAAAACCGGTCGCCCTGAGGCGGACGACCGGCAAGCAACACTCACTGACGCGGCAACAGCCTGCGCGACTCGGCATCGTCGGCACCCTGTGCCGGCATGCGCGGTTCAAACGGGTAGAACGTCGCCCCACCCTGCTCCTGCGCAGGGAAACTGGCGTTGAGCGCCCCCTGCGACAGCGACGGCGCCACCGTCGAGCGTGGCCATGGCCGTGCATGCAACACGCCATTGCCGGTGGCAAACGGGTCCTGGCGCAGCGCCGGGGTTGCCGGCACTACCGGCGCGGAAGCAATCGCCCGTTGCGGCTCGGCCATGCGCGCGGTACCGGCCCGCGCTGCCTGCTGGGTACGGGTCGCGCTACCGCGGCGAGCGCTGGCATCCTGGCGACGGGTCACGGCTGCGGCAACCGCAGGTGCCGCCGCAACCAGACCGGCGACATTGCCGGCATCCGCCGCGGTAGGGGCCGAAGGCTGCACAGGTGCGGGAGCAACTTCCGCCGTGGTCGCGATGACCGGCGTCGGTGCATTCGTTTCAGGCAGCTGTTCGCGGGCCATGAACAAGGCCACGGCAGCCACCGAGGCAGCCAGAGCGGCACCGCCGCCCCACCGCCGCCAACCTGTCCGCGCGGCACGTTGCGGCGCACGCTGTGCTGCGGTCGCGGCCACGAGCGGACCGTTCTGCAACGCATCCGCGTCCACCGCCTGACGCACGCGCGCACTGAAATCCAGGGGCGCCGGTGCGCAGGCCTGGCCACGCATCACGTCACCCACTACCTGCCAGCGCTCCTGGCAGGCCGAAAGCTCACTGTCGTGCTCCAAGCGGCGCAGCATGAAGCGCGCCTCATCGGCAGCCAGCTCGCCATCCACCAGCGCCGACAGCTGCTGGCGGTAGTGCAATTCGAATTTGTCCGGCGCAGCACCGGCCGACACCGGGTTACGGTCTTGCGGGTTCATACGCGACTCCGTTCACGGGTAGCGCTGGGGGTATCCAGCAAGGGACGCAGCTGTGTATCGATGGCCTCGCGGGCACGGAAGATCCGCGACCGCACCGTGCCGATCGGGCATCCCATTTTCTGCGCGATATCCTCGTAACTCATGCCTTCCACCTCTCGCAACGTAATGGCTGAGCGCAGCTCTTCGGGCAACGCATCAACCGCCTTCATCACGGTCTGTTCCAGTTCCTGGCGCATCAACTCACGCTCGGGCGTGTCGTTGTCGCGCAAGCGGACCCCACTGTCGAACTGCTCGGCGTCACCGATCTCGATGTCGTCGGTGGGGGGGCGCCGGTTGTGTGCTGCCAGATAGTTTTTTGCGGTATTCACTGCGATCCGATGCAACCAGGTATAGAACTGGGCGTCGCCACGGAAATTCCCGAGCGCACGGTAAGCGCGCACGAAAGTGTCCTGGGCCACGTCCTGACATTCACTCCAGTCGGCGATGTAGCGCCCGATCAACGCGATGATCCGATGCTGGTACTTGCGTACCAACACATCGAACGCCGCGCTTTCGCCGCGCTGCACACGCCGGACCAGTTCCAGGTCCAGCTCCTGCGGTGTTTCAACCTCGGCCATAACGGGCCGCACTCCTGTCAGCCCAACCGACGTCGGGCAATAAGACCGCTGTTCGCGGCAAAAGTTCAGCACCCTG
Organism: Stenotrophomonas sp. STEN029; assembly: GCF_056760015.1. NCBI lineage: Bacteria > Pseudomonadati > Pseudomonadota > Gammaproteobacteria > Lysobacterales > Lysobacteraceae > Stenotrophomonas > Stenotrophomonas sp. STEN029. The sequence goes on from NZ_JBRREC010000045.1 coordinate 12,181, forward strand.
TCCCAGCGGCACCGCACCAGCTTTTAACTCCCGTTCGGCTAACCTCCAGGGGCGCTGACCAGATAAGCCCAACACAATTCCAGACATTGGGATTTGACGGCAGGGAAACAACCTCTGGATCATAGCGGTCTTCTCCATACACAACCGGATGGAACGTCCCATGCTCTCAGGCTTCGACGGGCTCCGCTTCAATCATTGGCAAACCGAGCTGCGCGAGGATGGCGTGGCAGTGCTCAGCCTCGACCGCAAGGACAGCCCGGTCAATGCCATGTCGCAGGACGTGCTGCTGGAACTGGGCGACATCGTCGAGCGCCTGGCCATCGACCCGCCCAAGGGCGTGGTGGTGCGCTCGACCAAGGCAGCCGGCTTCATCGCTGGCGCCGACCTGAAGGAATTCCAGGAGTTCGACCGCCGCGGCACCGTCAATGACGCCATCCGCCGTGGCCAGAGCGTCTACCAGAAGCTGGCCGAACTGCCCTGCCCGACCGTCGCCGCGATCCACGGCCACTGTCTGGGCGGCGGCACCGAGCTGGCGCTGGCCTGCCGTTACCGCGTGGCCTCCAACGATCAATCCACCCGTATCGGCCTGCCCGAGACCCAGTTGGGCATCTTCCCGGGCTGGGGCGGCAGTGCACGCCTGCCACAGCTGGTCGGTGCGCCGGCGGCGATGGACATGATGCTGACCGGCCGCACCCTGTCGGCCTCGGCCGCGCGTGCTATCGGCCTGGTCGACAAGGTCGCCGCCCCGGCGGTGCTGGTCGATGCGGCCATCGCATTGCTGCAGACCGGCGTGACCCGCCCGTTCAAGCAGCGTGCGACTGCCTGGGCCACCAATACCTTCCTGGCCCGCAAGATCCTCGCCCCGCAGATGGCCAAGCAGGTCGCACGCAAGGCCAAGAAGGACCAGTACCCGGCGCCCTACGCGCTGATCAGCACCTGGGAGCGCACCGGCGGCAGCCCGATCCAGAAGCGCCTGGACGCCGAGCGCCGCGCCGTGGTCAAGCTGGCCAGCAGCCCGACCGCACGCAACCTGATCCGCATCTTCTTCCTGACCGAACGGCTCAAGGGCCTGGGCGGCAAGGACTCGGGCATCAAGCACGTGCACGTGGTCGGCGCTGGCGTGATGGGCGGCGATATCGCGGCCTGGGCGGCCTATAAGGGCTTCAACGTGACCCTGCAGGACCGCGAGCAGCGCTTCATCGACCCGGCCATGACCCGCGCGCAGGCGCTGTTCGACAAGAAGGTGCGCGATGAGAGCAAACGTCCGGAAGTGGCTGCACGGCTGAAGGCCGATCTGGCCGGTGACGGCGTTGCCGATGCCGATCTGGTGATCGAGGCCATCATCGAGAACCCGGAAGCCAAGCGTGCGCTGTACCAGACGCTGGAGCCGAAGATGAAGGCCGATGCGCTGCTCACCACCAACACCTCCTCGATCCCGCTGGTCGAGCTGCGCGACCACATCCAGCGCCCGGCGCAGTTTGCCGGCCTGCATTACTTCAACCCGGTCGCGCAGATGCCGCTGGTGGAGATCATCCACCACGACGGCATGGCGCCGGAGACCGAGAAGCGTCTGGCTGCGTTCTGCAAGGCGCTGGGCAAGTTCCCCGTGCCGGTGGCCGGCACGCCCGGCTTCCTGGTTAACCGCGTGCTGTTCCCGTACATGCTGGAAGCCGCCACCGCGTATGCCGAAGGCATCCCCGGCCCGGTGATCGACAAGGTGGCGGTCAAGTTCGGCATGCCGATGGGCCCGATCGAGCTGCTGGATACGGTTGGCCTGGACGTGGCTGCTGGCGTGGGCAAGGAGTTGGCGCCCTTCCTCGGCCTGCAGATCCCGGCCACACTGGCGACCGTCGAGCCGAACAAGCGCGGCAAGAAGGACGGCCAGGGCATCTACAAGTGGGAGAACGGCCGCGCGGTGAAGCCGGAAGTGGCCAAGGACTACCAGCCACCGTCGGACCTGGAAGACCGCCTGATCCTGCCGCTGCTCAACGAAGCCGTGGCCTGCCTGCACGACGGCGTGGTCGCCGATGCCGACCTGCTCGATGCAGGGGTGATCTTCGGCACCGGTTTCGCCCCGTTCCGTGGCGGCCCGATCCAGCATATCCGTGCGACCGGCGTGGACGTATTGGTCGAGAAGCTGAAGACCTTGCAGGCGCGGCATGGTGATCGCTTCGCACCGCGCAATGGCTGGGAGATGCCGGAACTGCGTGAGCCGGTGGTTTGAGCTCCTGCGGGTTGGTTGTTTGAACGAAAAACGGAGCCGAAAGGCTCCGTTTTTCGTTCAATCTGTAGTGCCGAGCCATGCTCGGCAATGGCCTTACGGAAAATGCCGAGCCCCCGGTTTTTGTAGGAGCGGCGTAAGCCGCGAAACCACAGATCAATCAGATTGCCGTGATTCCGGTGATTTCAGCAGCCTCAGCTTCGCGGCTTACGCCGCTCCTACAATGCCGAAAAGCCACCGGACGCCTAGCGGTGCACATGGCCATGATGGCCTTGATCATCCGGCCCATGCGCATGACCTTCATGATCATGGTCGTGGTCACCACCACCGGCCTTCTTGTCGGCGCAATCATCACCACAGTGATCCGCTTCAACCTGCACCGTCACATGATCGATATCAAACCGCTCATGCAGCAGGTCCGCCAGCTGTCGACGCAGTACATCCGGCGCTTGGCCATCCTGCATCACCACGTGCACGGTCAAGGCCGGCGTGCTTGATGCCAGCGCCCATACATGCAGATCATGGATACCGGCGACACCGGCATGCCCACGTAGCGCAGCCTCGATATCGGCCAGCACCACGCCCTTGGGCACACCTTCCAGCAACACGTTGATCGCATCGCGCAGCAGCACCCAGGTGCGCGGCAGCACCCACAGGCCGATAAGCACGGCCAGGATCGGATCCACCAGGGTCCAACCGGTGAAGTGGATGATCAGGCCGCCGACAATCACTGCCACCGAGCCAAGCATGTCACTCCACACTTCCAGGTAGGCGCCCTTGACGTTGAGGCTTTCACCGCTGCCAGCACTGAGCAGGCGCATCGCGATCAGATTCACCACCAGGCCGAATGCAGCCACCCACATCATACCGGTGGAGGCGATGTCCTGCGGCTGCTGGAAGCGCTGTACGGCCTCGAACAGGATGTAGATACCCACGCCGAACAGCAGCAGGCCATTGGCAACCGCGCCCAAAGCCTCCAACCGCGCATAACCGTAGGTGCGCTTGGCATCGGGCGGACGCCGGCTCAGGCGAACAGCGGTCAAGGCGATCATCAGGCCGATCGCATCGGTGGCCATGTGCGCAGCGTCGGACAACAGCGCCAGGCTGTTGGTCCAGAACGCGCCAATGACTTCCACCACCAGATAGGCGGTGGTCAGACCCAGCGCCCACCACAGTGGTTTCTCGTGGCGGATTTCGCTGGGCAGATGGTTGTGGTCGTGACTCATGGCTGGCTCCTCATAGCGGGGCCAGCTTAGTCAGCCAGTGGCGGCGGAGACTATTACATCGCCGCCGCCCGGTTCAGTGATCAGCGCGGGCCAAGCACCGTCTGCATGTCATCGCCCTGCGGCATGCCCGAACGCATCTGCACCGTGCCGTCGGCATCCTTGAACAGGATGCCCGGCGTGCCCTGGAAGCCCAGATCAAGCATCAAGGCCTCGTTGGCACGCAGCTTGGCCTGCACTGCCGCCGGCACCGTCGCCAGCGGCTTGATGCCGCCCTTGGCGAAATCACGTTCATTCTGGATCAGCGCCTGCTCCGGCGAGGCTGCGCCCAGAATCGCAGCCGCCTTGTTGGCACTGTCCTCGCGGATCACACCGACCAAAATCTGCCGGATCTGCACCTTGCCTGCGGCCACCCACGGCTGCGCTGCTTCCCAGAAGCGGTTGCAGTACGGGCAGTTCGGGTCACTGAAGGAATAGATGACACGCGGCGCATCGGCCTTGCCATCGCGCACCCAATGGCTGGCTTCCACCTTGGCCCAGGCCTGTTGGCCCATCGGTCCCGACACCAGCTCCTTGAGCTTGGCGGCGCTGACATCCTCACCCTTGGCGTTGACCAGGGTACCAACCACCGCGTACTCACCATCCTTGGACACATACACGCCCAGCGGACGCTGGCCTGCGACGCCGGCATAGCCGGTCAGGCCAACCGGCGTTTCGAACGTGCCCATGAACTCCACGCCCTGCGAACGCAGGGTCTTCACTACCGCCGGCTCATTGGCCGCGGCCGGCTTTGCCGCAGTAGCCGCCGGGGCAGTGGCAGTCTGTGCGCAGGCCAGCGGCGTCAGCGTCATGGCGGACAACAACAGCAACATCGAACGGGAACGCATCATCGTGTGTCTCTTTCAGGAAAGGGGTTATTGCATTTCGCGCAGGCGCGCTTCCAGCGTGGCGCGCGACAGCTCGCCCATGTGCACATTGCGCAGCCGGCCATCGGCGCCAAAGAACAGCGTTGTCGGCAATGCACGAGCGCCGGTCTGCTGCATCACCTGCGACTCGGCATCCAGCAGCACGTTGCCCAACTGCATGTTCTCGGCACGCAGATAGTCGGCGACTTCGTCGCGGGTTTCGCCTTGATTGGCAAACACGAACTGCACCTGCGGATGCGCTTGCTGCGCCTGTGCCAGCACCGGCATCTCGCGCCGGCAAGGCCCGCACCAGGTCGCCCACAGATTGATCACGGTTGGCTTGCCGGCAAATGCAGCCAGCGGTGCCGGCTTGTCCTGCATGTCAACCAGCACCGCATCCGGCAACGGAATGGATGAGCGCTGCATTGCAAACAACACCATGCCACCGATTGCCCAGAATGCCGCACCCGCAACCAAACCCAACAACACCGGCTTGCGCAGCACGCGTTGGCGGGTCTTCCACATTGCATAGGTCGCCGCGAACAGCAGGCCCGCCCAGATCGAATAGCCACCATCGCCCAGACGAATGATGGACAGCGGGTGCGGCAGGTAGTCGCCAGCGTGCAGCGCCACGTGACCCAGACGTGCACCCAGCAAGCCCAGCAGAAACGCATCCAGCACCACCGCACCAGCGCGGCTGCGCATTCCATCGGCAGCAGGTGCCAATGCGCGCGCGAAGAACCAGCCAATCGCCAGCGCCAACAGGGCAACCAGCGCCATCAACGGAAACGGGCCGGCGCTGATCATTGCGCCATTCCGATAGGGGTGCCCAGCACAAGCAAACTTGAACAAACGGTGAATCCAGCCATCAACACAACGTCCTCAAAAACCTGTTGTTGCTGCCGATAATAGTCGGCTGCCTCTTGGCACTTTACCGGTCGTACGCATGAACATCGTCCCCGCACCACCCCCAGACACCGACAGCAGTGCGCTCGCAGATGCCTGGAAACACAGCCTCGATGCCGCTGGCACCGGTGCGAGCCAGATTCTCGCGAGCCTGGCCGACGCGCATGCCGCTGAACTGGCCGCGCATTTTTACAAGGTCATGATGAACGACGCGCGTGCCTCACGTTCGATGTCACATGACCAGGTCCGGGTACGACTGCAGCCGGCCATGCAGCGCTGGGTCAGGGACCTGCTGCAAGCAACGCCCGACAACGTCGAGCAGCTGATCGCCAACCAGCGCGTCATCGGCGATGTGCATGCACGCGTAGGCATACCCGTAGACCTGGTTACCCGTGGCACCCGCGTGCTGAAGCAACGCCTGTTCCAGCTGATCGGCGCGCAGGCCGGACACGGCGAGGCTGCACATGCGGCCATTGCCAGCCTCACCGCATCGTTCGACATCGCGCTGGAGGGTATGACACTGGCCTATTCCAACGCACGGGAACGTTCCTCACGCACGGATGCCGCCTACCGGCTGTTCTCGCTGGTGCAGAACGTCAGCACCGAGCGCGAACGCCAGCGTGCATTGCTGTTGGACTGGGAGAACACCCTCCTGTACGCACTGGCGGCGCAGGGCGACCTGGGCAGTTTCCAGACCCTGGCGCGTTCGGAGTTTGGTCTCTGGTTCAACCACAAAGGCATTCCGAGTTTTGGCGAGAGCTCCGAAACCCGCCAGATCAGCGGTTTGATCCAAGACGTCGACCAGTTGCTGCAGCACACCCTGCAGCAGGACAGCGACCCTGCCGCGCGTACCGCGCAGCTGCAGGATGTGCGCTCCAAGGTCAGCCAGATCCGTACCTTGCTTGGCATGTTGTTCGAGCGCATCGGCGAACTGGATGCCGGCTGCGATGCCTTGACCAACCTGCTCAATCGCCGCTTCCTGCCCACCGTGCTGCGCCGCGAGATCGAGCTGGCGGAAAAGTCCGGGGACAGTTTTGCCGTGCTGCTGCTGGACCTGGATCACTTCAAGGCCATCAACGACGAGCACGGCCACGAAGCCGGCGACCGCGCCCTGCAACACGTCGCCGGCATCCTCAGCCAGTTCACCCGTGGCAGCGACTACGTATTCCGCTACGGCGGCGAGGAATTCGTCGTCGTGCTGGTGGCGGTGGAGGAACGCCAGGCCATGGTGATCGCCGAAGGCCTGTGCCGGCGCCTGGTCGATACGCCGGTCACCCTTGCAGATGGCCAGCTTCTGCCCATCAGCGCCAGCATCGGCGTGGCCTTGTATGACGGCCACCCGGACTACGAACGGGTGATGGCACGTGCCGACGCCGCCATGTACCAGGCCAAGAAGCAGGGCCGCAATCGCGTCGTACTGGGCAGCGATGCCTTGCCCACCGCACCGGGCCGTAGCGCACTGCGCCGCGACTGAGCAGCAGGCAGCACCAACCGATAGCACATGCTGCCGGTACAGCGAACGCATAGGCTGCTGGCGGGTGCAAACGGTCACCCGCCTCTGGAAGCCTGCAATGCCCATCCTCCGCGCCCTGCTCATCCTGCTGCTGTGCAATGCCCTGCCCGCCCTGGATGCCAATGCCCGCGAGGTGCCGCAGCCAGCGGCGCATGTGCAGGCCGATGGCCCCTATGTGTTCCGCGACGGCACGCGATTGCAGGCGCAATGGATCTGCGACGACCGGGTGGTCTCGCGAAAGGTGAGAGCAAGGCGCGATATCACCCGTGCGATCGCACCGGAGTGCGGCTATCCGCATCCACTGGATATCGCAGCGCTCGCCACGCCCGCTGCCGCAACACTACCCGCGGTGCCGCGCATCGTCGCCGTCTCCGACATCCATGGCCAGTACGACCTGCTACGCCGCTTGCTGCGCGCCAACGGCGTGATCGACAGCGACGACAACTGGGCATTGGGCCAGGACACGCTGGTCATCGCCGGCGACGTATTCGACCGTGGCCCGCAGGTCACCGAAGCCTTCTGGTTGCTCTACAGCCTGCAGCAGCAGGCCGCACAAGCTGGCGGCGCAGTGCACTTCGTGCTCGGCAACCATGAAACGATGGTGCTTTACGACGACCTGCGTTACGTCAATCCCAAGTACCTGCGCAGCGCCCAACTGCTCGGCCGCAGCTATCCGCAACTGTATGGTGCCGATTCGGTGATCGGGCAGTGGCTGCGCACGCGCCCGGTGCTGCTGCGCATCGGCGATACCTTGTTCCTGCATGGCGGTGTTTCGCCCGACGCACTGCAACTCGCGCTCGATCCAGCGACCACCAATGCCGCGTACCAGGCCTCGCTGAGCCGACCCAAGGCCGAGGTCAAGGCCGATCCAATCACCGCACCGCTGTACGACGGCAAGACCAGCCCGATCTGGTACCGCGGCTACTTCAATGGCCAGCTGGATACTCCTGGCGTGCAGACCGTGCTGGACCAGCTCGGGCTCAAGCGCATCGTGGTCGGCCACACCTCGATGCCGCACGTGAGCAGTTTCCACGGTGATCGCATCATCGCCATCGACAGCAGCATCAAGGACGGCGAGAACGGCGAACTGCTGTTCATCGAGGATGGACAACTCAGTCGTGGGCTGCTGGATGGCAGCCGGGTTCCGCTGGAAACAGGCCAGGTGGAGCGCGCAGACTGAAGCCCTTTCAGCTATCAGAAATCACGGTTTATGACATTAGGTTTCATCCTAAATTCACGTAGTCATAACCTGATTTCAACGATGGTAAATAGGCAGGTTTCACGCAGGCCTGAGGGGGCAGTCAGCGTGTCGCCACGCAAGCGATAGGTGAATCGCGGCGGGGATATGTTCCGGCCGTGAGTGACGTTTTCTTCTCCACGGAACAGGCGATGAAACCACTGACGCTGGCCACACTGTTGCCACTTGCGCTGCTGCCCGGCGCAGCAGGCGCGCAGGACTCTGTTGCCGCATTGCGGGCGGAGATCGCGCAGGCGCAGCAGCATCTGCAAACGCTCAACGCGCGGTTGGATGCACTGGAGCAAGGACAGGCAAGTCCCACCCCAAAACCTCCACCACTTCCACCGCCTGCCGCGACCTCCCCCCTGGATACAACAGCTGCCGGCACCGGCAAAGCAATCACCGCACAGAGCATACTGCCGGCGCGTGACTCGGTCGCAGACCCTTCCACAGCCGCCTCGCGCTTGGACAACGCACCGTCACCGACCGACCCGGAACTGAAAGGATTCATCGCAATCCCGGGCACCGAGACAATGATCCGGCTCGGTGGCTACGCAAAACTCGACGCTATTGCAGACCGGCGAGCCGCCGGTGACACCGAACAGTTCATCACCTCGTCGATTCCGGTCGACAGCCCGCACCGCGACGTCTCGCACTTCGGCATGCATGCCAAGCAGACCCGCTTCAGTTTCGAAGCGCGGCGCCCCACCACACACGGCAAGCTGCGCTTCTACCTGGAGAACGATTTCTTCGGCAGCAGCGACAGCTACGAGTTCCGCCTGCGCCACGCCTACGGCCAGCTGGGCAATACCTATGCGGGCTACGGCTATTCCACCTTCATGGATGCCGACTCACTGCCGGACACACTGGACTTTGCCGGCCCCGGCGCAGCCGGCTACCTGCTGGTGGCAGGCATCCACCACAGCTTCGCGCTGGGCAAGGGCAACAGCCTGACCGTGGCGGCTGAAAACCCCGATTCGCAGCTCGCCAACACCGGCGACAACGACAGCAAGACCGAGCACCTGCCCGACATCAGCCTGGTCGCACGCATGGAGCGTGATTGGGGCCACCTGCAGCTCGGCGCGGTGCTGCGCAGCCTTGGCTACGACGGCGATGGCCGCAGCGACCGCACCGTCGGCGGCGGCCTGCAGCTGAGTGGTTCCTACGCGGTCGCCGAGCGTGACCTGCTGCTGTTCGGCCTGATTGGCGGCAAGGGCATCAGCCGCTATACCGCCGACCTCACCGGTTCCAATCTCGATGCCGCCCTCGATATCGACGGCCGGCTCAAGGCGCTGCCACTGCGTGGCGGCTTCTTCGGCTATACCCACTACTGGTCGGACCTGTGGCGCTCCAACCTGATCTACGGGCAACTGCAGATCGACAGCGCCGATGCCTTGGCCGGCGATGCATTCCGGCGCAGCCGCTACGCGGCATTGAACCTGCTCTGGAGCCCTGCCCCGTCCTGGACCATGGGCATGGAACTGCTCTACGGCCAGCAGCAACTGCAGGACGGCCGCGATGCGGACACCCTGCGTCTGCAGGGCAGCCTGCAATACAACTTCATCAAGTAACAGGCAGCCGATGACCGCACCTCAAGTGCGGCGGGCCACCCAACGATTCACGCAATGTCCTTCCCATCGAATTACCCGGCATTGCCGGTGAGAGGAGATAGTCATGGCAGGTCAGAAGAAAATCGGGGTCGTTGGCGCGACCTTCCTGGTGGCAGGCAACATGATGGGCTCAGGCGTCTTCCTGCTGCCTTCCAGCCTGGCCAAGATCGGCACCGCCTCGATCTGGGGCTGGCTGATCACCACCGCCGGTGCACTGTTGCTGGCCTTCGTGTTCGCCAAACTCGGCAAGCTGGCACCAAAGGCGGGCGGTCCCTACGCCTATGCACGTGATTGGTTCGGCCCCTACATGGGCTTCCAGACCAACACCATCTATTGGTTCGCCAACTGGATCGGCAATGTCGCCATTCCGATCGCGGCGGTCGGCTACTTCAGCTACTTCTTCCCTGTCCTGTCCGATCCGGTGCCGCGCTGTGTCGCTGTGCTGCTGCTGGTGTGGGCACTGAGCTTCGCCAACGTAATCGGCCCGTCCTTCGTCAGCCGCGTGCAGACGGTAACCACCAGTTTCGCGCTGGTACCTATCCTGGGCATCGCCATCTTCGGCTGGTTCTACTTCGACCCGGCCATTTTCAAGGGGGCTTACAACGTCTCCGGCCAATCTAACTTCGGCGCGGTATCCAGCGCGGCGGCCCTGACGTTGTGGGCCTTCATCGGGGTTGAATCCGCATCTGTGACTGCAGGTGTGGTCGAGAACCCGGAGAAGAACGTTGCCCGCGCCACCCTGGCCGGCGTGTTCCTCGCGGCCATCGCCTACATCGCCAGCTCGTCGGTGATCATGGGCATGGTCCCCAACGCCGACCTGCAGGTCTCCGACGCGCCGTTCGCACTGGCCGCGGCAAACGCGGTTGGCGGCTGGGGCGGTGCGCTGGTCAGCCTGTGCGCCTTCGTTGGCGCCGCCGGCTCGCTCGGTGGCTGGATCCTGTTGACCGCGCAGAGTGCCAAGGCCGCCTCGGACGATGGCTTGTTCCCCAGCATTTTCAGCAAGACCAACAAGGACGAAGTACCAGTCAAGGGCGTGCTCATCGTTGCCATCCTGATGACATTGGCGGTACTGGTCACCTCCACCTCGGCAACCGCATCCGCGCAGTTCGACGTGATCACCTCGGCAGCGGTGGTGCTGACCCTGCTGCCCTATATCTATTCCTGCGTAGCCTGCTACTTCGTGGTGGAACGCTCGCATACGCTGGCCCATACCGGCGCGTTCTGGGTGTTGACCAGCATCACCGTCGTCTACTGCCTGTGGGCCATCTACGGTTCGTCCGGCAGCATCGTGCAGTACGCCTTCCTGTTCGTATTGTTCATCACCGTGTTCTATCCGTTCTTCAGCGATGAGCGCCGCAAGCAGCGCCTGGCCAAATTCACTCCGAATGGCACCGCCCGTGCCAGCACGAACTGATCCCCCGCTCGGTAGATAGGAAAACATCATGTACTTCAAATCACTGGACTACCCGATCGTCATCATCGATGCCGATTACGAATCGCCACGTATCGCCGGCATCCTGATCCGTGCCCTGGCCGAGGAACTGCGCAAGAGCGACCAACGCGTGCTCACGGGCCTGAACCTGGATGACGCCCGCGCCGGTGCGCGCACCTATGTGGCTGCGTCGGCGGTATTGATCTCCATCGACGGCACCGAGGACGATGACGACCAGTTCCAGCGCCTGCTCGCCTTCCTGCGCGAGCAGAGCCAGCGTCGCGCCGACCTGCCGGTATTCCTGTACGGCGAACGTCGCACCATCGAGAAGATACCGAGCAAGCTGCTCAAGTTCGTGCACGGCTACATCTTCCTGTTCGAGGATACCAAGAGCTTCATCGCCCGGCAGGTAATGCGCGCCGCCGACGATTACATGGCCAAGCTGCTACCGCCGTTCTTCAAGGCGTTGATCCACCATTCGGCACAGTCCAACTACTCCTGGCATACGCCCGGTCATGCGGGCGGCGTAGCCTTCACCAAGTCGCCGGTAGGCCGTGCACTGCACCAGTTCTACGGCGAGAACACCTTGCGCAGCGATCTGTCGATCTCGGTGCCGGAGCTGGGCTCCCTGCTCGACCACACCGGCCCGATCCGTGACGCCGAAGCCGAGGCCGCACGCAATTTCGGCGCCGACCACACCTTCTTCGTCACCAATGGCACCTCCACTGCCAACAAGATCGTCTGGCATGGCACGGTGGCGCGTGGCGACATCGTGTTCGTCGACCGCAATTGCCACAAGTCGCTGCTGCACTCGCTGATCATGACCGGCGGCATTCCGGTGTACTTCACTCCCAGCCGCAATGCCCACGGCATCATCGGGCCGATCAGTCTTGACCAGTTCTCTGGAGAGGCACTGCAGAAGATGATCCAGGCCAATCCTTTGGCCAGCAAGGCGGCCAAGCCCGGTGCCAAGCCGCGTATCGCGGTGGTCACCAACTCCACGTATGACGGGCTCTGTTACAACGCCGAGAAGATTGCCGACAACCTCGGCAGCGCCGTTGGTTTCCTGCACTTCGATGAAGCCTGGTACGCCTATGCCGCGTTCCATCCCTTCTATGAGAACCACTACGGCATGGCCAAGGGCAAGCCGCGCGAGCAGGACGCGATCATCTTCACCACCCACTCCACGCACAAGCTGCTGGCGGCGTTCTCGCAGGCATCGATGATCCATGTGCGCAATGCGGCAACGCGGGAACTGGATGCGGAGCGCTTCAACGAATCCTTCATGATGCACACCTCCACCAGTCCGCATTACGGCATCATCGCCTCCTGCGATGTCGCCTCCAAGATGATGGAAGGTGATGCCGGCAAATCGCTGGTGCAGGAAATGCATGACGAAGCCGTCGCCTTCCGTCGCGCGATGCTGCATGTCAGCGAGGACCTGGGCCGCGATGACTGGTGGTTCAAGGTCTGGCAACCCGATGGCGTGGAGCGCACCCTGGCCAAGGGCGACAGCAGCAAGCCGATGGCCACCTCGCGCCCGGATTGGTATCTGCGCCCGGATGCGCGCTGGCACGGTTTCGACAACCTCGCCGACGACTATGTGCTGATCGATCCGATCAAGGTCACCCTGTTGACACCCGGGCTGTCGATGGACGGCGAGATGGGCAAGCTGGGCGTTCCGGCAGCGGTGCTTAGCAAGTTCCTGTGGTCACGCGGCATCACCGTGGAGAAGACCAACCTGTACTCGGTGTTGTTCCTGTTCTCGATGGGCATCACCAAGGGCAAATGGAGCACCCTGGTCACCGAGCTGCTGGCGTTCAAGGACCTGTACGACGCCAATGCACCGCTGAGCCAGTCACTGCCCAGCCTGCTGGAAGACAATGCCGCCGCTTACGCTGGCTGGGGCCTGCGCGACCTGTGCACAGCCTTGCACGAATTCAACCGCGAGTTCCGGGTGGCCGAGGTGATGCGCGAGATGTACGTGGAGCTGCCGGAGCCGGTGATCACGCCGGCCGAAGCCTATAACCATCTGGTGCGTGGCGAGATCGAACGGGTGGACATCGACCAGCTCAGCGGCCGCGTCGCTGGCACCATGCTGGTGCCCTACCCGCCGGGCATCCCGACCATCATGCCGGGTGAACGTTTTGGCGCCAGCGATGAACCGATCATCCAGTCGCTGCGCATCGCCCGCGAACAGAACGCCCGCTTCCCCGGGTTTGAATCGGATGTGCATGGGTTGATCATCGACAACAGCGGGGAGAAGCCGAGTTATCGGGTGGAGGTTTTGAAGGTTTGACCCCGAAGCAAAAGCAACACATGTCTTCCCTTCTCCCGCTTGCGGGGTTAAGAACAGGCGTGTACGAGCCAAAGGCTCGTGCCTGTTCGTACGCCTCGCGTGCTACGCGGGGCCGGGGCGCGGAGCGAGGTGCCCCACAGGGGCGGATGAGGGGAGCTTTTTTGGCTTCTAGCTTCTAGCTTCTAGTTCTTGGCTATGGACTCTGCTCTGCATCTGTTCTGGATCCGCTTTGCTGAAAACCTGCTCCACGTGCTTTCAAAGCGCCCTCACCCCAACCCCTCTCCCGTGAACGGGAGAGGGGCTTTTCAAGCCTAGCTCCCTTTACATCCCAGACCGCCCTCCCCTTCGCATAGCCAGATGACCAGCACCCGCCAGGAACAACGTGTACTGAAGCTCTCCATCGCGGCGACCATCCTGGTCGCTGCGATCGGCTTCTTTGGCGGCATGCTTGCCCGCTCACAAGCGATCCTGTTCGATGGCATCTACAGCCTCGTGGATGTGGCGCTGACACTGGTCGCACTTGCGGTGCTGCGCTTGATGGCCCGCGAACAGAGCCCACGCTTCCAATACGGGTTCTGGCACCTGGAGCCCATGGTCGAAGCATTGGGCGGTGCAATCCTCAGCCTGGCCTGCATCTATGCATTGGCCAATGCGGTGATCGGCTTCAGCGACGGCGGCCACGAAACCCGTGTGGGACCCGGCCTGCTCTGGGCCGGCCTGCTGGCGGTGGTGGATCTGGCGATGGCGGTGTGGATCGGCCGTCACGCGCGGCGACTGCAATCCGGCTTGCTGCGCCTGGACGCACGCGCCTGGCTGCTGACCGGATTGATGAGCCTTGCCGTGGTGCTGTCCTTCGCCATCGCCCTGGCACTGCGCGGTGGTGCGCATGAACACTGGATTCCCTACCTCGACCCTTTGGTGCTCGCCTGTATCGCCTTGGCGACGCTACCGGTACCCCTGCTTGGAGCATGGAAAGCCGCACGCGAAGTCCTGCAGGTAGCGCCAAGCGAACTGGACCAACTCGTGCAACAGGTGATGCAGGCGTTCGTCGCCAAGCACCAGTTCGAAGGTTTCACCAGCCACGTCGCCAAGATCGGGCGCATGCAGTTCGTCGAGATCCATATCCTGACCAGACCCGACACCCAGCTCGGCAGCATCGGTGATGTCGACCGCCTGCGCGATGAGATCGCATCGCAGCTGGATTCACGCTCGGGGCGCTTCTGGCTGACCATCGACTTCACTTCCGACCCGGCCTGGACATGAGCTCCCCCACCCCGAAGAAGATGGGCCTGACCATGGCGACCATGCTGGTTGCCGGCAACATGATCGGCACCGGTGTATTCCTGCTACCGGCCAATCTGGCCACCGTCGGCAGCATCTCCTCGGTGGGCTGGCTGATCGCCACCGCTGGCGCCATCGCGCTGGGATTGGTGTTCGCCCGCCTGTCACAACTCGATCCGCAGCCCGGCGGCCCTTACGCCTACGCGCGCGACGCCTTCGGCAACTACATCGGCTTCGTCAGCAACTACGCCTATTGGTTCGGCAACTGGATCGGCAACGTCGCCATCGCCCTGGTGGTGACCGGCTACCTGAGCCATCTCTGGCCCTGGCTGCAGGATGTCTATCCGCGTCTGGGCTTCACCCTGGCGGTGATCTGGCTGCTGAGCCTGGCCAACGCACGCGGCGCCCGCTGGGTCGGCGCGCTGGAGACCGGGACCTTGCTGCTGGCATTGATCCCGATACTGGGCATCGCCATCTTTGGCTGGTGGTGGTTCGATCCGGCACTATTCAGTGCCGGCTGGAACGTCAGCGGCATGGAAGACAGCGCCGCCATCTCACGCAGCGCGTCCATCGCGCTATGGGCCTTCATGGGTGTGGAGAGCGCGGCGGTATCGGCCGATGTCATCGACAACCCCAAGCGCAATATTCCGCTCGCCACCCTGCTCGGGCTGGCGCTGGCCGCTGTGATCTACATCAGCTGCTCGCTGGTGATCATGGGCATGGTGCCGATGGCGCAGCTGCGCGATTCCTCCGCGCCGTTCGCCGATGTCGCGGAGTTGATGATCGGCCCCTGGGGCGTTTTGGTTATCGCACTGTGCGCGATCCTCAAATCGGCTGGCGCACTTGGCGGCTGGATGCTGCTGGTCGGGCAATCGGCCAAGGCGGCAGCCGAGGACGGTCTGTTCCCGAAGGTGTTCTGCAAGCTCAACAAACACGGCATGCCCGGCACCGGCTTGATGATCGTTGCTGTGCTGATGAGCGCACTGCTGCTGGTGACGTCTTCACCCACCCTCGCCCGCCAGTTCGACCAGCTAACCAATATCGCGGTGCTGCTGACCATCATTCCCTACCTGTTCTCCGCTGGCGCGCTGGTCTGCAGCACGCTGGAACGCGGCGAGCAGGGCTGGATGCGCGCCACCTGCCTGTTCACCGCCGCCGCGGCGGTTGCCTACTGCCTGTACGCACTGCTTGGTGCCGATGCCGAGCTGCTGGCGTATGCCACAGTAGCGATACTGTTCAGTGCCGCACTGTATCCCTTCTTCCGACAGCGGATGCTGGAAAGCAGCAAAGAGCGCAAAACCGGCCGTGCATAGCACGTGGCGTCGATACCGCGAATACGACGGCGAAGTAGCCTTCATTGCCAGGCTGGAGCACCAGAAGCTGACTATGCGCAGGAGCGACAAACAACAGATTCGCCCCTGGCCCACAGGGTCATGGTCCGGTTGTGCCGGCAATACCGCGATATCCGTTTGCCACCTAAGCAACCCGGCTGACATGGCGTTACTGCACGCTCGTTGCTGATGCTTGGATTGCCACCAGCACCGGCACCCACGATCCGCAGCCAGTGCTGCAGATGGATCCATGCCTCCGTGAATTGCATCGACCGCTGAGCACCCGGACGCCTCGCGCAAGGCAACAGCCTCTGCGCGCCACATATCCGCTGCCCACCACGTGATCCCTGGCGACATCCGCCCCGTTCACCTCGATTCGCGCTGACGCAGATCCCCTCCCAAACATGCAGAGCGTACTGTACCCATCGCAGTCGCAGTATCCGTTCCTTCCTGCATCCAGCCGCTCGCTTTTCATTCGAAAAATTTGCGCAACAGAGCATCGCCGGCGCAGCAAACAACGTTGTAATCCTTATCGGGAAAAACACAAACCATGCACATGTGCATCGTTGTCATTGATGAAAATCAATCAGCTATCCCGCTCAATAACAAACGCAACTTTTCGCTGAAATGTTCCGAATCGCGCATCTCGCAGCAAACTATTGACGCCAACATTACCGAGTGAACATCGTCGCTCCCGCAACGCGTGACAAGCATTGATCAACGTGCGTGGAGTCATCCCGGAAATGGAACGCAAGGCAGCATCAACACCCCAACCAGCATTCATCGGCAAGCCGCTTGCTGCTGATTGCTCGTGGAGACCGCTCGACAGCACAGAACAGGTCGTCCAACGCTTGGCAGACTGCTGGCCTGGACCTCATACGCAATTTCCGGATGCAGTCAGCCACTCCATCCTGCGCACAAGGTCGGCAAGCGCGTCGCTGAAACATACAACTGCCAAGGCAAGCATCCCCCAGCTGCAACGCTTGCAGCGAACAACGCCGACAGCAAGCAGACGCGACAACAGCTACGCCAACGTGTAGCAGCTTCCTTCCTCACAGCTAGTCGCGCGCTTGCCACGGCCATTGCGTCGTACCGGGAGACGGCGCAACAACGCCGTGCAGACCCACCTTGAATCGCCGTGCTGACCACGTCCCGGTTGGATTCATCGACTGCGGCAAACGTCGGCAAGCAGGGCACCAGCGCGAACAGACCCACGCACAAACCCACCGGACCCACCGGTTCCTTGCCTCACCATCGGAGAGAAATGCATGAGGAAATCCACCACCCACCAACACCGGAATTCCGGAAGCGGGCTGCGTTGTACCCACCTGTCATTGGCCCTGCTTTCTGCACTGGCAGCAGCACAACCTGCACTGGCCGAAGATCCCGCTGGCGCCGCAGAAACCACTACCAAGGACCTGGACACGGTGACGGTGCGTTCCACCCACCAGGCCAAACCGCTGCAGCGCACCCCCATTTCGGTCAGCGTTGTTACCGCCGAGCAACTTGACCGCACCAACCTGAGCAACATCTCCGACCTGCAGTATCTGGCCCCCGGCGTGTCGTTCTCAGCCACCGCAGGCACCGCCAACAGCGGCGGCTTCCAGGTCCGCGGCATCGGTACACAAGCCTTCAGCGTGGCCTCCGAGCAGACCGTTGGCACCGTGGTCGATGACGTGGTGATTGGTATTCCCCGCGATCCCGGCGTAGCAGGCTTCAGCGACATCGAGCACATCGAGGTGCTGCGCGGCCCGCAGGGCACCTTGTTCGGCAAGAACGCATCCGCCGGCGTGGTCAACATCAGCACCCGCAATCCGGAGATCGGCACCACCGGCGGTTCGGTCTCATTATCGCTGGGTGAGCGCAACGAACATGTCGCACGCGCAACCGGCAACCTGGCCATCTCCGACACGTCGGCACTACGGCTTTCCGCGTACTACAAGGACCAGGACGGCGCCATCTCCAATGCCTTCCACGACTGGAACATCGGCGACCAGACCGGACGCGGTGTTCGCGGAAAGTGGCTGTGGAAGCCAACCGAACAACTCGACATCCTGGTGGCGGCAGAACGCCAGACCCTGTTCAACCGCGCCCTGGGTGTGCTCTACAGTCTGGGTAGGGACGAAGACTACAACGCCAGCCTCGCCGGCTTCCAGAACATCGGCGGCAACAGCTTCACCAGCCAGGCCGACTCGGACGGCTTCTCCTTCCAGGGCGTAACCGGCTTTTCAACGAAGGCCGACCTGCGGCTTGCCAACGGTGCTCAGTTGACGTCCATCACCGCCTATCGCGGCTCAACCGTCAACCAGGTGCACGATATCGACCAGACACCGGCGGACTTCCTCAACAAGAACATAACCACGATCCGCGCGCATCAGATCAGCCAGGAGTTCCGCCTGGCCGGCACCGCGCACGACGAGCGACTGGACTATGTCCTGGGCGCCTATTACGCAAACGTTGACAGCACCTATGAGTACTACGGCTATGGCGGATTCGATTACGACCTTGTGCCGCCCAGCGAGTATTTCTCACTCACCGGGCCCAGGCAGCATATCCACGCCGACACCAAGAGCCACGCGCTCTACGCCAATGTTGGCTACAAACTGAGTGATCGTTGGTCGGCCAGTGGCGGATTGCGCTATACGCACGACAAGGTGGTTGCCTCCATGACCCCAATCGAGATGCCTACCGCGGAAGGAAAGCCGGTTGTCTATTTGGGCAACGTGTTTCCATCGCAGGCCGAAATCAGCAAGGAAAACGTGTCCGGCAAGGTCGCACTGCAGTTCCAGCAGAACGCCAACTTGATGTGGTACGCCAACGTCGCGACCGGCTACAAGGGCCCCACCATCGACCCGACCTCCAACCGCTCCAACCAGATCCAACCGGAGAAATCCACGGCCTACGAACTAGGTGCGAAAACTCAATTCTTTGACCGCAGCCTGACCGTCAACGTCAGCCTGTACAAGGCCGACTACAAGGATTTCCAGGCACAGGTCTACGTTCCGGAAACCCTGGGCTTTGCCATGTCAAACGCGGGCGAAATGCGCACCAAGGGCGCGGAACTTGAAGTCAGCTGGCGCCCCACCGCGGATTTCTCCTTGATCGCCACCGGCGCGGTCACCGATGCCGATTACCGCGACTACTTCACCACCTGCGAGGCCAACCGGGACGCACCTTGTCACCTCATCGACGGCGTGCTGCAAGCCGACCTGACCGGATTCACGCCACCGTATGTCTCCAAATACAGCTATTCCCTCAATGGCAACTACTATCATGCCCTCGGCAACGGCCTGGCCGTCAATGCCAATGCCGGCTGGAGCTGCAAGAGCAGTTTCTACAATAGCGCTGCCCAGTCCTCCACCAGAACCCGAGGTTATGGCGTGGCCAATGTCTCCATCGGCATCGGTGCCGAGGATGGCCAATGGGAAGTATCGCTGTACGCGCGCAACCTGCTGGACAAGCATTACCGCAGCTTCATCGACTACGGCCCACTCATCAACAACGGTGGAGTGATGCAATACCTTTCACCGGACAGCTTCCGTACGGCCGGGGTATCGCTGACCTGGAATTTCTAGGCACCGACTGACACATCGATGGCCCCAGTGCAGGCGCCCTCCTCTCGTTGCCGGACGCAGGATGCTGCCGAACAACGCGCCTCCACCACAACGTTGCAGCCGGCCTCGGCCAGCCAGGTAAACGCATGCCGACCGGAGGATCACCATCCTGTCGGCACTGCCCCCCAACCCGCACAGCGGTCAAGCATTCAGGAAAGCCGGGCACATCCCCTCCGCCAGCACACGCTGGCAGCCGCTTCGCCACAACCCGCGTCGCGGTTATCGCTTTCCAAAGCCTCGGCCTCGTCCATCCCCGACACTGCGCCTACAATAGCGGCCCTATGCCGCCGCCCGGCAAATTGAAGTGGATTGCGCGTGACCGAGAAAAAGCCCGAACACACCCCGTTGATGAAGCAGTTCTTCGCAGCCAAGTCCGAGTACCCGGACCTGCTGCTGTTCTTCCGGATGGGCGATTTCTACGAACTGTTCTATGACGACGCGCGCAAGGCCGCGCGCCTGCTCGACATCACCCTGACCCAGCGTGGCAGCTCCGGCGGCGCCCCGATCCCGATGGCCGGCGTGCCGGTGCATGCCTTTGAAGGCTACCTGGCGCGGCTGGTGGCGGTTGGCGAATCGGTGGCGATCTGCGAGCAGATCGGCGACCCGGCGCTGGCCAAGGGCCTGGTAGAGCGCAAGGTGGTACGCGTGGTCACCCCCGGCACCGTCACCGACGAAGCCCTGCTGGACGAGCGCCGCGATACCTTGCTGATGGCACTGTCGCGCAGCAAGGCCGGTTACGGCCTGGCCTGGGCCGACCTGGCCGGCGGCCGCTTCCTGGTCAACGAAGTCGACACCGATGACGCACTTGAGGCCGAGCTGGCCCGGCTGGAGCCGGCTGAGCTGCTGGTGCCCGACGAAGAAAACTGGCCCGAGTTCCTGCGCCATCGCAATGGCGTGCGCCGTCGCGCGCCGTGGTTGTTCGATGCCGACAGCGGCCGCCGCCATCTGCTGAATTTCTTCAAGCTGCATGATCTCAGCGGCTTCGGCATCGACGACAAGCCGCGCGCCACCGGTGCCGCCGGTGCCCTGCTCGGCTATGTCGAGGAAACCCAGAAGCAGCGCCTGCCGCACCTGACTTCCATTTCGATGGAGAACGCCGGCGAAGCGATCGCGATGAACGCCGCCACCCGCCGTCATCTGGAACTGGATACGCGCGTTGATGGCGACACCCGCAATACCTTGCTCGGTGTGCTCGACAGCACCGTCTCGCCGATGGGCGGACGACTGCTGCGGCGCTGGCTGCACCGCCCGCTGCGCCTGCGCAACGTGCTGCAGCAACGCCACCACGCGGTCGCCACGCTGATTGATCGCGGCAGCGACGCCGACCTGCGCGACAGCTTCCGCGCGCTTGGCGATATCGAGCGCATCCTGACCCGCATGGCGTTGCGCTCGGCGCGCCCGCGCGACTTTTCCACCCTGCGCGATGGCCTTGGCCTGTTGCCGGCCATCAATGCACAGCTGGACACGCTGGATTCACCGCGCCTGCAACAGCTGCGCGCCGAGCTGGGCTCGCACGATGAAAGCGCGCAGCTGCTGGCCAGCGCCATCGCCGAGCAGCCGCCGCTGAAGCTGTCCGATGGCGGCGTGATCGCCGAAGGCTACGATGCCGAGCTCGACGAACTGCGCCGCCTGTCCACCCACGCCGACCAGTTCCTGATCGACCTGGAAGCACGCGAGCGCCAGGCCAGTGGCATCGCCACCTTGAAGGTCGGCTACAACCGCGTGCATGGCTATTACATCGAAATCAGCAAGAGCCAGTCCGACAAGGCGCCGGTGCATTACACCCGCCGCCAGACCCTGACCAATGCCGAGCGCTACATCACCGAGGAGTTGAAGAACTTCGAGGACAAGGTGCTGTCTGCACGTGAGCGCTCACTCAGCCGCGAAAAACTGCTGTATGAAGGCCTGCTCGATATCGTCGGCCAGCATCTGGAACCGCTGAAGCGCTGCGCCGGCGCCTTGAGCGAACTGGACGTACTTGCTGCGTTCGCCGAACGCGCCCAGGCACTGGACTGGGCGCAGCCGGAACTGCAGGAAGACGCCTGCCTGCGCATCGAACGTGGCCGTCACCCGGTGGTGGAAGCGGTGCGTGATACGCCGTTCGAGCCCAACAACCTGGACCTGCACCCGGACCGCCGCATGCTGGTCATCACCGGCCCGAACATGGGCGGTAAGTCGACCTATATGCGGCAGAACGCTTTGATCGTGCTGCTCGCCCATATCGGCAGCTTCGTGCCGGCCAGCCGCGCGGTGATCGGCCCGATCGACCGCATCCTGACCCGCATCGGTGCCGGTGACGACCTGGCCAAGGGCCAGTCCACCTTCATGGTGGAAATGGCCGAGACCAGCTACATCCTGCACCACGCCACTGAGCACTCGCTGGTGCTGATGGATGAGATCGGCCGTGGCACCTCGACTTACGACGGCCTTGCCCTGGCCGACGCGGTCGCGCGCCATCTGGCCTACCAGAACCGTTGCTACACGCTGTTTGCCACCCACTACTTCGAGCTGACCGCCTTGGCCGATGAGAGCCACGAAGGTGGCAACAGCGGCATCGCCAACGTGCACCTGGACGCGGTCGAACACGGCGACACGCTGGTGTTCATGCATGCAGTGAAGGACGGCCCGGCCAACCGCAGCTTTGGTCTGCAGGTCGCGGCCTTGGCCGGCCTGCCCAAGTCCACGGTCGCGCAGGCACGCCGTCGTCTGGCGGAGCTGGAACAGCGTGGCGGCGAGACCCAGAGCGCGGCGATGGCGCCACAGGCATTGGATGCGCCGCAGCAGTTTGGTTTGTTTGCCGCGCCGAGCTCAGCCGCCCTGGATGCGCTGCAGGCGATCGATCCGGATGAGCTGACGCCGAAGCAGGCGCTGGAAGCGCTGTACCGAGTGAAGTCGTTGATCTGAGCGCAGCACCCGGTAGTGGGGGGGGGGGGGGGGGGGGGGGGGGGGGGGGGGGGGGGGGGGGGGGGCGGGGGGGGGGGGGGGGGGGGCGGGGGGGGGGGGGGGTCGGGGGGGGGGCGGGGGGGGGGGCCGGGGGCGGGGGCGCGGGGGGCCGGGGGGGGGCGGTGGGGCGGGCGGCGG
>NZ_JBRREC010000046.1:0-34765 GCF_056760015.1 Stenotrophomonas sp. STEN029
CCGGCGGCGCGGTGGGGGGGGGTCGGTCCGGCCACGCCGCCCCGCCGCCCCCCCCCCCCCCACTACATGGGGATTGTCGGTAAGGCCTCTGCCGAGCATGGCTCGGCACTACATACGGCCTTATGTGCAGGGGGCGAGCAGGTCGCGGGACCGGTCATACACCGACGTCTGCACCTGCATCAGTCCAAGCACCGAGGGAAACAGGTTGTCCTGGTCGCTGCGCTGCGCAGCGCGGTGGCGTACGCAGCTCATGTCCAGGCCACGGTCCGCGGCGAACCCCGGCGAGAACCACATCACCATCGGTACCCGGGTCTGCTCTTCCGGTGCAATCGCATACGGCACGCCATGCAGATACAGACCCTTCTCACCCAGCGATTCGCCGTGATCGGACAGGTAGATCATCGCGGTGTCGTAGTCTTCCATTCCGCGCAGGGAGGCGATGGTGCGGGTCAGGAAGTGATCGGTGTAGCGGATCGCATTGTCGTAGCTGTTGACGATGTCCTCGCGGCTGCACTTGCCCAGGTCTGCCGTATCGCAGGTTGGCGCGAACTGGCGGAACTGCGCCGGGTAGCGTTGGAAGTAGCTCGGGCCATGGTTGCCCAGCTGGTGCAGCACAACCACCCGGTCGCCGGGCTTGGCGCGAACCTGTGCAGCGAGGTTTTCCAGAAGAATCTCATCCATGCAGCGGCCGTCGGCGCACAGGCCCGGCGTGGTCGCATCATCCAGACGCTGGATTTCCAGACCGTCGCAAACGCCCTTGCAGCCGGATTGATTGTCGCGCCACAGGGTAGCGATACCTGCGTGTTCAAGCACGTGCAGCAGTGACTGGTGACCGCGGATCTTTTTTTCGTCGTAGTCGTGACGGCCAAACGGCGAGAACATGCAGGGTAGCGACACTTCGGTGCTGGTGCCGCAGGAATGCATGTCCGGGAAGTTGATCACGCCGGTCTGCGCCAACTCCGGCGTGGTCTGGCGGGCGTAGCCGTTCAAGCCCCAGTTCTGTGCACGCACGGTTTCGCCCACAACCAGTACCAACAGGCGCGGTTTGCTGGTCGCGGCACGCGGCGTGGCCTTGGCATCCGTGCCCAGCGGCAACTTGGGTTGCTTTTTTATCGGGCTGGAACTGGCCAGGTTCTGCTTCAGTGCGATCAGATAGTTGGCCGGCGTGGCCAGGTAGCGCACTTCACGGTGATTGCGCATCAACGCGGAAACATTCTGGAACGACAGCATGGTGCCGGCGCCGCCGGCCACGATCACGCCCAGCAGGAAGGCGACACGCCACAGCAGGGTACGTCCCCAGCTGCGCTTGCGCAGCCGCACGCGCCACAGCAGCAGTGTCGGCAGCAGGCCATAGCCGAGCAACGGCAGCAACAATGCCGGCGTCATCAGCTCGCCTGATTCCTTGTGGTCGGTGGCCAGTACATTGCGCAGCATGTCCGCGTCCAGATAGACGTTGTAGCTGTTCATGTAGTGCGTGGCGAAGGCGGTGGTGATGAACAGCGCCGTCAGCACGACCTTGGCATTCCAACGCCAGATCAGCAGGCTGAACAGGATCGCGTGCGCGCTCACCAGCAGTGCAAACAGGGACACCGCGAACAGGATGCTGCCCGGGTTGGTGGCGAGCGCGCTGCGCCAGAACAAGGTGTTGCAGACCAATGCGAAGAACACGCTGGCCAACAGGATCAAGGCTTCGGTGCTGATCTCCGGGCGCCAGTTACGCAGGCGCGACCAGGACAGCTGCAGTCCGACAGGGCGGGCGACAGCGACGTTCATGCGTTTTCTCCAATGGCGCCATGTGCAGCACGCGCCGGGGATGTGATCGATGCAGACGCTGGGAACATCCACAGGTAAAGAACGGTTGCGACCAGCCAGCTGATTGCCAGTGCCCACAGGTCGTGCGAGGCAAAGTGGGCGCCACGCAGCTGCTGGGCCAGGCCGAACACCATGCCGACCAGCAGGGCGGTGCCCAGTGCCGGCCAGCGCCATTGCGGGCGCACCTGCAACATGAAAAAGAACAGCGCCACCCAGGCGTAGCCCGAGCCCGCGTGGCCGGCCGGGAAGCAGGCAGCGTGACCCAGGGCAACCGGGCGCTGTTCGAACAGGCCGATGAAGGGGCGTAGTCCGCCATAGCGTTCCAGGTCCCAGGGGCAGTCCATATGGGTCCAGGATTTCAGCAGCGCGACGATGCTGGTGGTCAGCGCTACCGATGACAGCAGGTAGGCCAGCGGCCGCCGCAGCGGGCGCCAGCGCAGGTCCATGCAGCTGCGGGTCAGCGCCAGGATCACCAGCAGCGCCACAAACCAGGTCAGGTTGCGGCCGCCCTTGTGGATCAGGTGGCTGGTCCACCACGCGTCCTTCAACGCCCATTGGCTGCCCTGCCAGCGGAACAGCTGATCGGCAAGCCATTGGTCACCGTTGCCTGCCATCAACAACAGGCTACCGGCGGCAGCAATCAGCAGCGGGATCAGCAGGGCACGCCCGGCGAAACTCAAACGGCTGCGTTCGGCGGCCGGAATCAGGATGGCGGAAATGGGTTGCTGCGACATGGAGCTGGGGCACCGTCAATCTGGATGCGGCCATGCTCGGTCGGCCTGTGTCGGAGACAGGTAGGAGCGATGTCGTGAATTTGTCGGTGCTTCAGCTTGGCTGCCGGGATGGGCGCGGCAGCATGAATGCAAGCGAGGCTGTGCCGGGTCCGGCGCAGCCTCTCTCAGGTGTGTTTCAACAGGTCCGCGTCCATAGACGCGTTGCAGACTTCAGGCGTCAATCGCCGTCGCTTTCCAGTGCGCCTTCACTGCCGGCCACGACGCCGTGGGTCCTTGCGACACAATCGGCCTGCAGCGCGGTGCCGGGCAGCAACTGCCAGTTGTTGCGGTTGGCACTGCCGATGTCGATGACCTGGCCATGATCGGCGCAGGGTGTCATTGCCTTGTCCAGCACGAACAGCCACCGCCGCTGCGGGTCGGCAGTGACCCAGCGTGCCGCGTCCTCCCATTGTTCGGCGACGGGGCGCTTGAAGCCGAAATCGGTGGCCTGCGGATGGGTCTGCAGCAGGTTCTGTTCACGCCAGGCAACCATGCCCAGCTCGGCGTCCGGGCCGATGCGCGCACGGACCTTGTCCATCACCAGCGAAGCGGAGCTGTAGGGATCCAGCGCTGGCATTGCACCCAGTCCATACATCGACCACAGCATTACCGTGGTCAGCACCACCGCCAGCCCGGCGCGGCGCAGGCGCAATACCAACACCAACAGTAGCGAGGCGGCGCCAAAGCCGATCAACCACCAGCCCACCTGCGGCAGCACCCATGGGTCGATAGCGCGCTTGATCGCATTGCGCTGCGCCCAGCCATCGCCGTGCACGGCGCCGTAGCCGACCACCAGGGTGGCGAGTGCCAACAGCAGCACGTAGGCCAGCAGCAGCCAGCGCACGCCGGTGCGGCGCAGCAGGCCGGGCAGCAATGGCGCCGCCGCGATGGCCAGGGCCGGCAGCATCGGTAGGATGTAGACCTCGCGCTTGCCCGGGCTGGCGCTGAAGAACACCAGTACCAGCAGGGCCCAGCCCAGCAGCAGGAGGTAGCGCGGATCGGCGCGGCGGCAGCGGCGCCACCACGCCGGTAGCAGCCACGGTGCCAGCAGGCTGCCTGGCAGCCAAAGCGTTGCCATTACCTGGAGGTAGTACCAGAACGGCTGGTGGTGATGCCAGGCGTTGGCATAGCGGGTGCCGGTTTGCTTGAACAGCAGTTCCTTGGCATAGGACTGCAGGTGCGGCTCGGGGTTCTGCAGCAGGGCGATGGCCAAGGGGCCAAGCCAGATCGCGGTGCCCGCGAGGAAGGCGGGCAGCAGCAGCCACCAGCCCCAGCTGCGCCCCGGTCCGGCGGCCTGCGGATGGCGCCAGCGCCAGGCCATCCACGGCAGCAGCATCAGCAAGGGCAGGAAGCCGACACCCTTGGTCACGGTGCCTGCACCAGCGGCGAACGCCGCCAGGGCCAGCGCCCACCAGTTCGGGCCCAGCAATAAATGGCGTACCAGTCCCCAGAGCGCCAGCGTGGTCATGCCGACCAGCACCATGTCGATCTGCGCGCGCTTGGCCATCAACCCGAACTGGATGCAGACGAACAGCCCGACGACGGCATAACGGGCGATCTGCCGGTTCCACAGGCGCCGGCTCATGTCCCAGGTCAGCCACAGCGTGAGCAGGGCGGCCAGCAGCGAGGGCACCAGGAAGGACAGGTTCCAGTCACCGATCACTTTGTAAGTGGCCGCCTGGATCCACATGAAAGTGGCGGGCTTCTCCGCATACAACTCGCTGCCACGGTGTGGCAGCAGCCATTGCCCGGTCTCCACCATATGTCGTGCGGCCAGCACGAAGCGCGGCTCGTCCGGTGGCTGCGGCGAGCGCATGCCCAGTCCTGCCAGCAGGCTGGCGATGACCAGGGCGATCAGGATGACGAACCACAGTCTATTGGATGAAGAGCGGGGCGGAGTTGGGCGCACAGATGGCTCGTTATCAAAGGCTGGCAGGATCATGCCGCAAACAAAGTTGGAAACACGTCGAAATCTACCCGCGGACGACGTCGGCTGCATTTCGACGACAATCCGACGTTGGCGGCGCTAGGATACGACGGTAATGCCTCGGCCCGGGGCAGCAAGGTCATGCCCGCATGCGGCTGCTGGTCATAGAAGACAATCGCAATCTGATCGCCAACCTGTTCGATTATTTCGAGGCGCGCGGGCATACCCTCGACGTCGCCCCCGACGGCATCACCGGCCTGCACCTGGCCGGCACCCAGAGTTATGACGCCATCCTGCTGGACTGGATGCTGCCGCGCATGGAAGGGCCGGAAGTGCTGCGCAAGCTGCGCGAGGAGTTCCGCTCCGAGGTGCCGGTGATCATGCTGACCGCCCGCGACGAGTTGCCGGACAAGATCGCCGGCTTCCGCGCCGGTGCCGATGACTACCTGACCAAACCGTTCGCACTGCCGGAACTGGAAGTGCGGCTGGAGGCGGTGCTGGCGCGCACGAACGGGCGCAACCCGCGCAAGGTGCTGGAAGTGCATGACCTGCAACTGGACATGTCCACGTTCGAAGCCCAACGCGCGGGGCAGGTGCTGCACCTGTACCCGGCCTGCCGCAAACTGCTCGAGGTGCTGATGCGGGCAAGCCCGGCGGCAGTTACCCGCGACCAGCTGGAATATGCGCTCTGGGGCGATGATCCGCCGGACGGCGACATGCTGCGCTCGCATATCTACGAACTGCGTCGCGCGGTGGATGGTCCATTCGAAGAGAAGCTGCTGCAGACCTTGCCGCGCGTGGGCTACCGTTTGTCCGCACCGGCGGTGGGTGGCGCGCAATGACACGGCGCACGCTGCGCCGCAAATTGCTCGGCTGGTTGGCGATCTATGTCGCGCTGGTGACACTGGCGGTGTTCAGTGCCGCCAACTATGTGCACGAACACGCCGAGCACGCGGTGTGGCGCTCGCTGTTGAACACCGAACTGGACAGCATCATCGGCCAGATGCGCACCGATCCGGCATACCACTGGCAGGACTCGGACACGTTGCGGTTCTACTCGGAACGCGAGCCGGCAGGTATTCCCGAGAGCCTGGGTAGGCTGCATCCCGGACTGCATGACGGCGCGTTGCTGGATGGCAAGGACACCGCGGTCATGGTCCGCGATACCTCCGATTTCGGTCGGGTGGTATTGGCCCTGGATATCTCCGATTTCGGCGAGCTGGAGCACTTCATCACCCGCTGGGCGTTGCTGGCGGGTGTGGCGTTGTTGCTGGTTACCTTGCTGATGGCCTGGGTTGGCATGACCCGCCTGGTACGGCCCTTGTCGGTGCTGGCGCAGGACATTGCCAAGCTGCGCCCCGAGCGGCGCGGGCAGCAGGTAAAGGTGGACAAGCGCGGCAGCACCGAGCTGGAAGTGATAGCCGGTGCCTTGAATGATTACCTGCAGCGCAACGAGCATTTCGTCGATCGCGAACGTGCGTTCATCAGTACCGCCAGCCACGAGTTGCGCACGCCGATCGCGGTGATCACCGGTGCCGCCGAATTGGCGTTGGAGCAGCCGGGCTTGCCGGAAAGGGCGCGTCAGCAGCTGCTGCGCGTGCGCAGCACATCAACCGGCATGGAGCAGTTGATCCAGTTGCTGCTGGTGCTTGCGCGCGATCCGGCCAAGCTGTCGGCAATGAGTGAGTTGGTTGCCTTGGAGGAATTGCTGCCGGAGGTTGCCGAAGACCATCGCTACCTGGCCAAGGGCAAGGAATTGGAGCTGGTATTGGTGGAATCGGCGCCGTGCCAGGTGCTTGCGCCGTTGGCAGTGGTGCAGGCGGCGGTTGGCAATCTGCTGCGCAATGCCATCGAGAACAGTGATCGCGGCGTGGTGCGGCTTGGGATCTCCGCCAATGCCGTGCTGACCATCGAAGATCCGGGGCACGGCATGAGCCCGGAAGAGGTCGCGCAGGTGTATGCGCGGATGAGCAAGGGCGAGCGCAACCCAGGCGCTGGAATTGGCCTGGACCTGATCGCGCGCTTGTGTGATCACCTGGGCTGGAAGCTGGAGATCCATTCGCAGCCGGAGCGGGGCACGCGGGTCATCTTGGATATGGGGAGTTCCAGGCCGCGCTAAGGCAAGGGGCGAGGGGTTTTGTAGGAGCGGCGTGAGCCGCGAAGCTGGCAATGCTTGTGGGCTGGCAACCTTCGGACCGGATGGTCTATCGGCTTCGCGGCTTACGCCGCTCCTACAAGGTCATTCGCCCGACAACAGCTCGCGCTCGATCAGCCAACGCTTTGCATCGTCGGCATCCTGCTCAAACCAGGCCTGGGTCGAGCCCAGCCGGTAGGTGTAGCCCCAGCTGTCCATGTCGGCCATCAGCCGCGCGCTGCCTACGCCGGGCAATTGCCCGGCCAACACGATCTGCAGGTAGCAGGTAGCGTCTTCCTCGGGCACCGAGTCGGTGGCGTCGGTGTGCACCTGCGCACGCCGCTCGGGCGGCAGCACGATCAGGTGGCAGGACTCGTGCAGCATCGAATGCACCGGCGTGTCGTCGCGCACATAGACATCGCAGGCGATGATGCCGGCCTCTGGCTCGCCCCAATAACTGCCGGGAATCTTCTCGCCGGCGGCGACGTGGTTCAGGCGCAGGCCGTGGCGCGCGAGCAGGTCCGCAGCGTCGGTCCACTGGATATCGCCAACGCACAGCACCGGCTGGGTTGGTTCGTTGGCAGGGTGTTCGTTCACGGGCACTGGAGTCCCGGCGGCCGTGGCCGCCGGGCTGTCATCACTTGTCGTCGGGCAGGGCCACGGAAATGTCGAGCACGTCGTTGGCGCCATCCTTGACCAGGTCCACCTTGACCGCGTCGGCGTCGATGTTGACGTACTTCTTGATCACTTCCAGCAGCTCACGCTGCAGCAGCGGCAGGTAGTCCGGGCCACCGCGGGTGCTGCGTTCCTGCGCGATGATGATCTGCAGGCGGTTCTTCGCGGTTTCGGCGGTGGTCTTCTTCTGTCTCAGGAAGTCGAGCAGTCCCATGCTTATCCTCCAAACAACTTGCTGAAGAAGCCCTTCTTCTCCACGGTGGTGAATCGCATCGGGCGCTCTTCACCCAGGATGCGGCCGACAGCGTCCTCATAGGCCTGGCCGGCCGGCGACTCGGCGTCCAGGATGACCGGCTCGCCCTTGTTGGAGGCGTTGAGCACGTCGCCGGATTCGGGGATGACGCCGATGGCCTTGAGCCCCAGCACTTCTTCCACGTCGGTGATGCTCAGCATCTCGCCGCTTTCAACGCGCGAGGGGCTGTAGCGGGTCAGCAGCAGGTAGGCTGGCACGGCCTTGCCGGCTTCGGCATTGGCGGTCTTGGAGTCGAGCAGGCCGATGATGCGGTCCGAGTCGCGTACCGAAGACACTTCCGGGTTGACCACGACGACGGCGCGATCGGCGAAATACATCGCCAGGAACGCACCCTTCTCGATGCCGGCCGGGGAGTCGCAGATGATGAAGTCGAAGCCGTCGGCGGCCAGGTCCTTGAGGACCTTCTCCACGCCTTCCTTGTTCAATGCGTCCTTGTCGCGGGTCTGCGAGGCGGCCAGCACGTACAGGTTGTCGAAGCGCTTGTCCTTGATCAGCGCCTGCTTCAGCGTGGCTTCGCCGTGCACGACGTTGACGAAGTCATATACCACGCGACGCTCGCAGCCCATGATCAGGTCAAGGTTACGCAGGCCGACGTCGAAGTCGATGACGGCGACCTTCTTGCCGCGGCGGGCGAGGCCACAGGCGATGCTGGCGCTTGAGGTGGTCTTGCCGACGCCGCCCTTGCCGGAGGTGACTACGATGATTTCAGCCAAAGGATCTCTCCTGAATGTCGTTGTGAGCTGCGTCAATCCAGCGCAGCAATCATGATCTGGTCCTGTTCCAGCCACACCTGCACGGCCTTGCCGCGCAGGTTGTCCGGAATATCGTCCAGTACCTTATACCGTCCTGCAATCGCGACCAGTTCAGCGTGGAAGTCGCGACAGAAAATGCGTGCGCTGGTGTTGCCCTGGGCACCGGCCAATGCGCGGCCACGCAGCGTACCGTAGATATGGATGCTGCCGTCGGCGATGACCTCGGCGCCGGCGCCCACCGTTGAGAGTACGGTCAGGTCGCAGTTCTCGGCGTACAACTGCTGGCCTGATCGCACCGTGCCCAGCTGCATCTTGCCGGGCTGCGGTGCGGCGGCGCCAGCGGCAGCCGCTGCGGCGGGTGCCGGTGCTGCGGCTGCAGTGCGTTTACTCTGCTTGGGGGCAGGTGCCGGTGTAGCTGCTGGTTCGGCTTCGAGGGGTTCGTACTGGGCGCGGAACTTGGCCAGTACCGGCAGGCCCAGCTGCTGCGACAGGGTTTCTGTTTCGCTGGTGCCGTAGGCCAGTGCCACCGGCAGGACGCCGGCGTCGCGCAGGCCGTTGACCAGCTGCTGTGCGGTGGTCAGGTCCGGGAGTTGGCTCAAACCACCAAAATCCAGGATCACCGCCGCGCGACCGAACAGCTTGGGCGCACGCGCCACGCGTTCGCGCATTTCCTGGGCCAGGCGCTCCACGTCGAGGGTGCGGATGCGCAGGTTGGCAATGCCGACCTGCCCGATTTTCAGTTCACCAGCCTGTTCGTAATCCAAATTCACTGCCATCTCAGGTTCCGGTCGGCCGCTGTTGCAGCAGCCGGCGTGTGTTGCCTACCCAGGGAACGTCGGGCAGGTTGTCGCCATAGGTCTCTTTTACCCACTCGTAGCTGCACAGATCCTTGAGCAGCATGCTGGCCCGCACATCGACCGAGGGCATGGTGTTCTGGCCGACCTCGCGGAAACCGAAGCTGCCATGGAACAGCAGGGCGGCATCGGCGCCGTGGTCAAGGAAGACCTCGCAGGCCATCTGTGGGTAGCGCAGCTCAGCATAGCTCTGGGCATCGGCATAGAACGCGCGGCCGACGCCGCCGCCACGGCGGCGACTGGCCACCACGATGCGGTCGATATAGAAGAAGCTGGGGTAGCGCTGCTGGAACCAGGCGAAGTTGCAGCTGTCATGGGCACTGTTGCTGCCGTAGCCGACCAGGAAGCCGGCCATGTTGCCGTCGCGTTCGGCAACCCGGAAGTATTCGGCTGTTTCGTAGAAACGGCGGACCTTGGCTGCATCCAGCGGAAGAATCGCAAGACCAGCGTTGTTGTTCAGTGCCAGGACGGAATCGAGCTCGTGCTCGCGCACGTCGCGGATAACAATCGACATTGTGACTCCGTGGGGTATCGCGGTCGGCCCAAAGGGCTGTGGCGCGATTATCGCATGGGTGGCCCGAGCCGGGCGAGCCATCAGCGAAGGTCGCCATGCATGACTTCCGAGGGAGGGCGTTGGGGCGGCCGGGTCCTTACCATGCAGGCATGTTGGGATACCTCAGCCATACCCGAGTCCTCCGCCTGGCCGGCCTGTTTACCTGGGCCCTGGTCAGCCTGCCCCTGATCTATACCCAGTACGCGCCGGAGGAGGGCGTGCTGCAGCCTGCCGCCGGGGAGGCGATCTGGCTGTTCCTGGCCTACCTGACCTTTGGCGGCTGCTACTTCTGGCTGACCCGGGGGCTCAATGCTGCTGGCCACACCAGCTGGTACGACCGGTTGGCGTTGCTGCTGCTGACGGTTTCGGCGCTGGTGGTGAGCTATCTGTCCGCCACTGGCCTGGGCAGCATCCTGATGATGGTCGCGGCCGGGGTGATCCCGTGGCTGCTGAGCCGCTGGGTCGGCGTCATCTGGCTGGTGCTGAGCCAGCTGGCGGTGCTTCCGGTCTACAACCTGATCCTCGGCCTGCCGCTGTTCGAGGCGCTGCTGCAGTCGCTGCTATACGGTGGCTTCTCGATGTTCATCTTTGTCACCAGCCTGGTGGCCCGGCAGCAGACCCAGGCGCGGGAGGAGCAGCGGCGCTTGAACGCCGAGCTGCGGGCCACGCGGCTGCTGTTGGCCGAAAGCGCGCGGGTCAACGAGCGCACGCGTATTTCCCGTGAGCTGCATGACCTGCTCGGCCACCATCTGACCGCGCTGAGCCTGAATCTGGAAGTGGCCGGGCATATCACCGAGGGCCAGGCGCAGGAACACGTCCGCCAGGCGCATACCCTGGCCAAGCTGCTGCTGACCGACGTGCGCGAGGCGGTCAGCCAGCTGCGCGAGAGCGGGGCGATCGACCTGGCGGCCGCCCTGCGGCCGCTGACCGAGCGGGTACCGTCGCTGGATATCCACCTGCAGATCGATGACCCGTTCAGCGTTGAAGATCCCGAGCGCGCCCATGTGCTGCTGCGCTGTACGCAGGAAATCATCACCAATGCGGTGCGCCATGCCGGCGCCCACAATCTGTGGATCAATGTGGAGCGGGATGCCGCGCAGGTGGTCATCAGCGCGCATGATGACGGCATCGGTGGTGATTTCGAGGAAATTATGCCGGGCAATGGCTTGCGCGGCATGCGCGAGCGGCTGGCGCAGTATGGGGGTGTGCTGGACGTATCGGCACGAAGCGGTGAGGGTTTCCGTCTTCGCGCCAGCCTGCCACTGGTTACCAATATGATGTTGGCCTCGGGGCCGCAAGGAGTGAATTGATGATCCGTGTCTGTCTGGTCGACGACCAAACCCTGGTCCGGCAGGGCATCCGTTCGCTGCTGGCGCTGGATGACGGTATTGAAGTGGTGGCCGAGGCCATCGACGGCCGTCAGGCGGTGGAGATGATTCCGCAGGTGCGGCCGGATGTGGTGCTGATGGACATGCGCATGCCGGTGATGTCCGGGCTGGAAGCGCTGCAGACGCTGAGCCGCGCCGGGACGCTGCCGCCGTCGATCATCCTGACCACCTTTGACGATGACCAACTGGTATTGGCCGGGCTCAAGGCCGGTGCCAAGGGCTATCTGCTCAAGGATGTGACCCTGGAACAGCTGGTGGGCGCCATCCGTACCGTGGCCAACGGTGGCTCGCTGGTGCAGCCGGCGGTGACCCAGCGCCTGTTGTCGGGGCTGGAACACATGCGCAATGAGTTCGTCAGCCTGGACCGGCCGGACCCGTTGACCGACCGCGAGACCGAGATCCTGCGGCTGATGGCCAGCGGCTTCTCCAACAAGGAGATCGCCAACTCCCTGGGCGTGGCCGAGGGCACCATCAAGAACCATGTCTCCAATATTCTGTCCAAGCTGGGCGTGCGCGACCGTACCCGTGCCGTGCTCAAGGCCTTTGAACTGCAGTTGGTGTGAGCGGCGGACAGCCGGTGCTGCCTGGGCCTGGATGAATGCGGCATGCGGCGCTGTGGATGGCGCGGTGGCGGTTCGTGAAAAGTTGGTTGCGGTACTGGTGTTGGACACCCAAGACGGTGGAAAATACCGCCGCTGCGGACGAAATACAGTCCGAGCTATCGGCTGAAGGCACGCTGGGTTGGTGGTTTAGACGCTACCCTGCGGCCTATCTGTGAGATAGCGCATTCTGGTAATGGAAACCGGTGCGCCAAATGTGCTGAACAACCTGCGGAAAGCCTGCTAGGATGGGGGCTTCCCTTCAAATCAACCCGGCCGTGGGATCGGCCCCGGAGACTCCTGAATGACCCGTATTATCGAGTTCCTGATCGCTTTGGGGATCGTGGCTGGCCTGTTTGTCCTCATTGGCGTGTGTCTGCCGGGCGAGCGCCACATTACCGAAAGCATCGAAACCAACCGCAAGATGACGATCGTGTATGACACGGTCAACAGCCTGCGCCGCTTCAAGGATTGGAATCCGCTTGTGCTGCGCGACAAGGCCGTGGAGCTGAAGTTCAGCGGCCCGGACGCCGGCAAGGGCGCCCGCATGGACTATTCCTCCACGGGCCTGGGCCAGGGCAGCTGGGAAATCACCGATAGCGAAAAGAACAAGCGCGTCGTGATTGCCATCGAAGACCCGACCCGCGGTACCGACAAGGTGACCTCGTTCACGCTCGAGCCGACCGGCAAGAACGATCGCAACGTCAAGATCACCCAGGACTACAGCGTCAAGTACGGTTTCGACCTGTTTGGTCGTTACGCTGGCCTGTACGTCAGCCGCCACATCGGTGACGACCTGAAGCTGGGTCTGTCGCGCATGGCCAACATGCTGGCCTCGGTGCCGAACGTTGACTACGCCGCTGCCGAAGCGCCGTTGAACGACCTGAAGGTTGTCCAGGTGCCGGCTGAAAACCTGCTGGTGGTCAACGCCGGTAACATCGACCGCAACAACGATGCCATCCAGAAGTCGATCGACGACAACATGGAATGGATCAAGCGCGCGATGGATGCCAATGGTCTGGTTGCTGCTGGTCCGGTCCGTATCGTCACCACCGATTTCGGTGCTGAAAAGTACGCCTTCGACGTGGCTCTGCCGGTTCGCAAGGGCAGCGCTGCTGCTCCGGCTGCCGACAAGAAGGACGGCGAAGCTGCCGCTCCGGCCGCTGCTGCGGCACCGGTTGCTGCGGGTGATGCCGCCGAGCTGAGCGTCAAGATCCCCGCGGGCAACCCGGTGACCTACGTGCATGCTCCGGCCCACCGTTCGGCATTTGCTTCCTACACCGGCCACATGGCTGGCCTGGACCTGGCCCGTAACGGCCTGCGTGCATGGGCTACCACCACCGGCAACGAAGTTGTTGACCGTCCGTATGAGTCGTGGAAGGGTGGCGTGGCCAAGGCCTTCACCGTCGATGGTTCCTACGACCTGTACTGGGCCGTCAAGTAATCATCGGGTTGTTGTCGATGATCTGATCGAGAAAACGCGTCGCTTCCAGCGGCGCGTTTTTTTATGGATGGTGTTTGCAGGATTGATTGGAGAACGAGATGTTGGGAGTGGAACGGCGTGCGCGTAAACCCTCGTTTCTGGCTTTCTGCGGCGGCCTGCTGGCGGCGGCGGCGGTCGGCCTGTCGGCTTACGCCTCGCATGGGGTGAGTGACGCGCTGGCGCAGTCGCACCTGAACACCGCGGCCTTGTACGCATTCGGCCACGGCGTGGTGCTGGTCGGATTGGGTGCGTCCTCGGTGAACCAGTTGGGTCGCGGTGCGTTGTATGTGTTGCTGCTGGGAACGTTGTTGTTCTCCGGCAGCCTGGTCGGCAATGTGCTGATGCACTGGCCGACGACGCTGGCACCGGCTGGTGGCATCACCCTGATGGGCGGTTGGGTGCTGCTGGCACTCAGTGCCTTGCGCCGTTGAGCCATGCCCCGCTATCGACGCGGCTTCGACATCGATGAGGCGCAGGCGCACCTGCAGCGGGTGGACAAGCGCCTGGCCGGCTGGATGCGCCGCATCGGGCCGTTGCCGGCGCCACCGGGCTGGGCGCGTTCGTTCGACCCGGTGGATGCGTTGGCGCGGGCAATCCTGTTCCAGCAGCTCAGTGGCAAGGCCGCTTCGACGATAGTCGGGCGGGTGGAGACGGCGATTGGCGGCAAGCGCCTGCACGCTGCAAGCCTCGATCTGATTGATGACCCCGGGCTGCGGGCGTGTGGCGTATCCGGCAACAAGGCCTTGGCGCTGCGTGATCTTGCCCGGCGTGAGCGCGCCGGTGAATTGCCGGGCCTGTGGCAGATGTCGGTGATGGATCACCAGGCCATCGTCGACGCCCTGGTGGCAGTGCGCGGCATCGGCCGCTGGACGGTGGAGATGATGCTGATGTTCCGCCTGGGTCGTCCCGACATCCTGCCGATCGATGACCTGGGTATCCGCAAGGGCGCACAGCGCGTGGATGGCAGCGAGACAATGCTGACGCCCAAGGCGCTGGCCGAGCGCGGCGAGCGCTGGGGCCCCTACCGCACCTGGGCCAGCCTGTATCTATGGCGCATCGCCGACTTCAGCATAGAACCCAGACAAAAGACCAATCGCTCGCAGGACTGAGCGGCAGCGTTGTGGGGCCTAGTCCTTTGTAGGAGCGGCGTAAGCCGCGAAGCCGGCAGAGCGTCAGCATCGATTTTCTGACTGGTTGAATCTGCCTTGGCGTTGAGCCGGATGCGTCTTGATTGCTGTTGTTCGCGGCGGCTCGGTGGTTGCCAGCCTCGCGGCTTACGCCGCTCCTACAGCTGGGAGCACACTTTTTGTAGGAGCGGCATGAGCCGCGAAGCCAGTAACCGTTGGCAGCAGGGTAGTCGCGTGCACAGGGGCGAGGTTGGCTTCGCGCCTGCTTACAGAGGCAGGTAGCGCTCCCACAGCAGGTTGCGAAAGCGATTGCCAGGGTCCAGCTGCTGCTTGATGGCGGCAAACTGCAACGCCTGCGGGTAGGCGCGCTGGAACTGCGCCTGGCTGGCGTGCAGGCGGTAGGGCAGGTAGTAGCGACCACCATGTTCGAGCGCGGCGTCGATCAGGCGCCGGGTCCAGCCGCTGCTGTACTGTTCGGCGGCGTTCCAGCTGCGTTGCTTGTGGTACAGCACGAAGCAGAACACTTCCTCGCTCGCCCAGCGCATCAACGAGGTGTTGTCGGCGGGCGCGTGGCGGATGGAGATGTTCAGTGCATTGACGTCGTGCCTGCGCAGGATTCCGGCCATGGTGCGGGCGAAGGACGCGAATCCGGCAACCGGGATGAAGTATTCCTGCAGCAGGTAGGACGACATGCGGCGTGTGCGCGGTTCCAGCGATGCCGCATCCAGGCTGGCTTCCAGGTTGCGCATCACCACGCGTGGTTCGGTGAGCAGGCTGCGTGTCTGGTAGAGATCGCGCAGCTGGTCGCCGCCGGGCAGTTCGGATGCGGCCCAGATCAGGTTCTGGTCCTTGGCGTGGCTGGCACGGATGGGCATCAGCCGTCTTCCGTCGGTCAGTGCGGCGCTGCTGCGGCTCCAGCTGATCGCCAGCGGAGCATTGAAGTCCGGTGGCAGCAGGTCGGCGTTGTGCAGGACTACCTCGGGCCTGCCCAGTACATGGGCGTTGAACCAGTCCGGGTAATCGACGAGGGCAAGCTGTTCGACGCTGCGTGCCATTCTCTCGTTGCGCGCGAGGTCCAGCTCGACCTCGGTGATCACGCCCAGGCCGCCGTAGCCGCCAATCACCGCGGCGAACAATGCCGGCTGCTGCTGGCGGGACAACTCCAGCACGCGACCATCGGCGGTGACCAGCTGCAGGGCGCGCACGCTGCCTGCCAGTGCGCCGCTGCCGACATAGCGGCCGTGGCAATTGACCGATACCGAGCCGCCGATGCTGAAGTTGCTGTAGCTCTGCATCACCTTGACGGCGAGGTCACGCGGATCCAGATGCTCCTGCAGTTGCCGCCAGCGCATGCCAGCCTGCACGCGCACGCTGGGTGTTTCCGGGTCCAGCCACAGCAGGCGATCCATGCGCTGCATGTCCAGCTGCAGTGCATGTTCGGCCCGGGTCTGTCCGCCCATGCTGTAGCGGCCGCCAGCGACGCAGACCGTTCCCGGCCAACGTTGCAAGGCGGCAACTACGCCGGCGCTGCTGGCAGGGCGCACCACGCCGGCAACGGCGGTGCGGTCCAGCTGCGAGACATCGCTGGCCAATGTCTGGCTGGATCGGGGTTTGCATGCGGGCAGCTGGGTCAGCAGGCCTGCGCCAAGCGCTGCCTGCACCAGCCGCCGACGTTCACCCTCGGGCGGTGGCGTTTTCATTGCGGCGATAACACCAGTGCCAGGGCTCGTAGATGATGCCGTGCGGGTTGTCGCGCGGGTAGCTCATGTGGAAGCCGAAACCTGCGGCGTGCCGCTGCAGCCAGGCGAAGCCTGCGGTGTGCTCGAAGGATTCCTCGGCAGGTGGTTCGCCCGGCGTACTGATGTCCAGTGCGTCACCGCCGTGGTGTTCGCTGTAGCCGGGTGCGGCGTTGACGGTGAGGATCTCGTCAATGCTCAGCCCGCGCGCCAGCTTGCGTTCGAAAATGCCGAGCTGATAGTCATGGCTGCGGTAGCCGGAAATCGCATCCAGCGCGACGCCGTCACCAGCCGCTGCCTGCTGAATGCGCTGCCAGCCGCGCGCCGCACCACGGGTGAGCCAGAGTGGCCTGCGGTAGCGATCAAAGCCCGCCAGGTGCAGATGCACGGGTTCGGCGACCAGCGGCAAACCGGTCCGGGCGGCGTAGGCGTCGGCATCCAGATCCAGTTGCTGCAGATGCAGTTGCAGTTGATGCAAGGGCAGGCTGCCGCTCGGGGGCGGGATACGGGATGGCTGAGATCGCAAGGCTTCCAATGCGGTCAACGCAAAGTCGATGCCGGGTTCGTCCGCCAGCCGTGTTACCAGGGGCATCAGGCCGCCGCGCAGCTGCGCCGCCAGGTAACGCCCATCGCGTTTGCGTCGCAGTACATGCGTTGCCCGCGCCAGTACGCGTGCATCGTCATTGCTGCGCGCGCGCAACAGGCCGCCCGGCCAGATCTCGATGTCGGGCGTGTTCAGCAGGATATGGGGAGCGTTGCGCATGTACGCAGCTTAGGCCGGTGCGCCGCCGTCGGCCAGCCGCCTGAGTTCATCCAGCAGGGCGCGCGGCTGTTCGGGGCTGACCAGCACGCTGTTGCCGTCGCGCAGCGGGATCACCAGTACGCGGCTGTTGTCGGTGATCAGGCAGAAGGCCTTGCCGCCACCCTTCATGTGGAAGTGGCCCGCACGGAAGCCGGGGAACTGGAAGCCATTGGATTTCCCGCCCGGCTTGAAATCAGGGTTCTCTGCGAAATTGACGATGCGCGCGCGTTCCAGGCGCATCGAACTCAGCGCCACGCGCCGGGTGTACAAGGTGGCGGCGATGGTCAATTGCTTCGGTTCAACGCGCAGTTCGCGTCGCCGGTAGGCCACGGTCAGCGCTGCGCCAACCACGGACAGTATCAACCAGCCGCCCCAGGAGGCGAACGTCGCCTGGAACGGCGGCTTGCCGGCGAACACCCTGGTCAGCGGATCGATGCTGAGCACCAGCAACATGGGCGCCCACAACCAGAGCAGGACTGAGCTGGTTGGCGTGGCGACGTTGAATGCCGTTGTCTCGGTTGGCGAGGTGTTGCGGCTGCTCATCACTGCGCCTTGATCCATAGCGCGATGTCGTTGATCAGCGCTGGATCGACGTGGCCCGGGCGCGCGTATTCTTCCAGTGAGCCCTTGCCTTCACCGGCGATGCCGAGGTGGTTGAGCGCCGGGTAGTGCCGGAAGCGGTAGCGCTCCCCCTGCAGGCCCTTGTTCCACAGCTGCCAGTCGGTGTCGATCACCTGGAAGTCGCGGCCACCCTGCAGCACCAACACTGGCAGCGTGCTGTCGCGTGCGTCGGCGATGGGGTCGACTGCTTCCAGCTGCTGCCAGAACCGACCGGGGACATCCATCAACCGCGCTTCCGGATTGCCGCGCACGTTCGCTATTGCTGCGTCCAGTGCGGTGAGCTGGGCTTGGTCCTCGGCGCTGATCGTGCCGTCCAGGCCAAGCATGTAGCGGTTCTGCTCGGCCAGCAGGTCGAGGATGGGGCGCGCGGGTGCAGCCAGCAGTACCAGTCCAGCCAGCTTGCCATTGGCCGCCTTGGCGATGTGCCCGGCCAGCAATCCTCCCTGGCTGTGGCCCAGCAGATACACGTGGCGAGGATCGATGTTGGCGTTGCCCGCCAGCGCGCTTACCGCCGCGACCGCATCGTTGGTGGTTTCGTCATCAACGCTGAAGCTGCCTTTGAAATCCTGCGGACGTGCATGACTGCGCTTTTCGTAACGCAGCACGGCAATGCCCTGCGCGGCGAGTCCACGCGCGATGTCCAGGAACGGGCGGTTGGGGCCGATGGTTTCATCGCGGTCCTGCGGGCCGGAGCCGTGCACCAGCACAATGGCGGGGAAGGGGCCCTTGCCCTTGGGCAGGGTCAGCGTGCCCGGCAGTGGCGCGCTGGCGCTACCACTGGCCGGTACGCTGAAGTCCTGCTCGATGACGCTGGCATCCGCCGCAGGCGGTGGTGACGGCGCAGCCGCTGCAGGCTGCACCAGGAAGCCTGCCACCTTGTCGTCCTTGTCCAGCACGATGCGTGCCTGCAGTGCGCCATTGGCGTAGCGCAGTGGGACGACAACGATGCGGAAGCCGTCGGCTTCGCTGGTTGTTGCTTCACCGCGCGGGCCGGCCGCGCCCATCTGCGCGGGCAGTGATTCCCAGACTGCCTTGAGCTTGTCTGCCGGTACCGCCGCTTTCATCTGCGCCGAAAAATCCGCTTCGGCAGCAGCGTATTGGCCAGCATCAAGCCGGTCCAGTAGCTGGGTGGCCAAGGCAGCCGGGTCGGCAGCCTGTGCGCTGCCGGCGAGTGAGAGAATCGCTGCGGTGATCAATCTCCCCAAGGTCTTCATTACAGCGCCTTTTTGAAAACCAGTGTGGGGGTGGAGATGGTGGGTGTGGCATGGACCACGTTGACCAGCTCCCAGCCAAGCCGGCCTTGCTTGTCCAGTTCTTCCTGCAGTGTTTCTGCCTTGAAGCTGCCCATCAGGGTGGTTTTCAATTCGACGACGAGGTATTTCCACTGCGTGCTCATTGCTCTTCCTTGGGTTCTTGCTCAGGTTTGGGGAGACGCCCGGCCTTGCGCAGGGCGTCGCGGATCACGTACTCAATCTGCGCGTTGAGGCTGCGCAGTTCGTCGTCGGCCCAGCGCTGGGTCGCAGCCAGAACATCAGCGTTGATGCGCAACGGATAGGCCTTCTTCTCGCTCACCGGCGGGGTGCTCCGTTGTTGCCGCGGCGTAGGTGCAGCACCAGCGAAATGCCCAGCGCATTGACTGCCACCACCAGCGCGATGATCACGCCGTAGGCGATGTTGCGGTTGTCACCGGCCAGATAGACGCCGGTGGCTGCCACGAACATGCACAGTGCGATCAAGGCCCAGCGCAGGCCCAGCCCGCGTGCATGGGCGGTGCCGGGGCGTCCGCTCCACACGGCGAAGCACAGGGCCGGAACGCCGGTGGCTGCGATGATCAAGGGGGCGAAAACATTCACTGCGTTACCTCACTACGTTGTTCAGTACAGCGAACCGGCGTTGACGATCGGCTGGGTGCCGCGGTCCGAGCACAGCACGGTCAACAGGTTGCTGACCATGTGTGCCTTGCGCTCTTCGTCGAGGGTGACGACGGCGTTCTTCTGCAGTTCCAGCAGTGCCATCTCGACCATGCCGACGGCACCGGCGACGATCTGCGTGCGTGCGGCGATTACCGCGCTGGCCTGCTGGCGCTGCAGCATGGCCTGGGCGATTTCCGGGGCGTAGGCAAGGTGGCTGATGCGGGCATCAAGTACCTGCACGCCGGCATCGGCCAGGCGCTCGGCAAGCTCATCCTTCAGGTGCTGGGAGATCTCGGCGGCGTGGCTGCGCAGGGCAAGCTGGCCTTCGGTGTGCTGGTCATAGGGATAGCTGGTGGCCATCGCACGCAGTGCCGATTCGGACTGGATGTGCACGAAGCTCTCGTAGTCGTCGACGTTGTAGACCGCTTCGGAGGCATCGATTACCTGCCAGACGATGACCGCTGCGATCTCGATCGGCGAGCCGTCCAGTTCATTGACCTTGAGCTTGCCGCTCTCGAAGTTGCGCACGCGCTGGCTGACGGTGCGCTTGCTGAAGAAAGGGTTGTTCCAGCGCAGGCCGTTGTCCTTGACCGTGCCCACGTACTTGCCGAACAGGCTGATCACGGCCACCTGGTTGGGCTGGACCATGTACAGGCCGCAGCTGAGGAAGATGCCAACAACCAGCAATGCGATGCCGCCGAGCACCAGCATCCCGCCGCCACCGGTGCCGTTCTTGGTGACCACGACCGCACCGACGATGGCAGCGGTGCCGGCCAGCATCATCAGCAAGGTGCCGAGGAGGGTGGGAATACCGGTAATGGAACCGAGGGACTTCTCTTTCATGGCACATCTTCCGTGGTGGTTGGAATGAAAGATATCAAATTGATATCAACATGCAAGCGGTTTTGACGAGGCTCCCCGCAGGGCCGGAAACCCGTAGACCGGGTAAGCGGCAGCGCACCCGGGGAGTAAGCTGGCCCGCAATCGCCACGGTAGTTCCGCTCATTCCCTGGGTGTGCTGACGCTGCCCCGGGCTACGATGTCCGCTCGCCGCGCCGGCTTGCCTAGAATAGGCACCCTCTTTTGTGCCTTCCGGACCTGCCTGATGATCACCCTCGGTACCCCGTTGTCCCCATCCGCTACCCGCGTCCTGTTGCTTGGTTCGGGCGAACTGGGCAAGGAAGTGGCCATCGAGCTGCAGCGTTTCGGGGTGGAAGTGATCGCCGCGGACCGCTACGCCAGTGCCCCGGCCATGCAGGTTGCGCACCGCAGCCATGTGCTGGACATGCTCGACCCGGCCGCACTGAAGGCCTTGATCGCGCAGGAGCAGCCACACCTGGTGGTGCCCGAGATCGAGGCCATCCACACCGAAACCCTGGTGCAGCTGGAAGCCGAGCAGGGCCTGCGGGTGATCCCGACCGCGCGTGCCGCGCGCCTGACCATGGACCGCGAAGGCATCCGCCGCCTGGCCGCGGAAACCCTGGGCCTGCCGACCTCGCCCTACCGCTTCGTCGATACCGAGGCCGAGTACCGCGAGGCCGTTGCCGCGATCGGCCTGCCGTGCGTGGTCAAGCCGGTGATGTCGTCCTCGGGCAAGGGCCAGAGCACGCTGCGCAGCGATGCCGACATCGGCCCGGCGTGGGAGTACGCGCAGACCGGCGGCCGCGCCGGCGCCGGCCGCTGCATCGTCGAAGGCTTCATCGACTTCGATTACGAAATCACCCTGCTGACCGTGCGCCATGCCGGCGGCACTGCGTTCTGCGATCCGGTCGGCCATCTGCAGAGGGACGGCGACTACCGTGAAAGCTGGCAGCCGCAGGCGATGTCGGCCAAGGCGCTGGAAGGTGCGCAGCAGATTGCCCGTGCCATCACCGATGACCTTGGTGGTTGGGGGCTGTTCGGTGTCGAGTTGTTCGTGAAGGGCGATGCGGTGTGGTTCAGCGAGGTCTCGCCGCGTCCGCACGACACTGGCCTGGTCACCCTGGTATCGCAGGAGCTGAGCGAGTTCGCGCTGCACGCGCGCGCCATTCTTGGCCTGCCGATCCCGACCATCCGCCACAACGGTGCATCTGCATCGTGCGCGATGTTGGCGCAGGGCAACGGCGTGCCGTTCTTCAGCAACGTGGCCGAAGCATTGATCCATCCGGATTCGGCGCTGCGCCTGTTTGGCAAGCCGATGGTGCAGGGCCAGCGGCGCGTTGGCGTGACCCTGGCGCGTGCCGCTGATGTGGATCAGGCGCGTGCGATTGCGCGTGATGCGGCAGCGACGATTGGAATCGAGCTGCGCTGAGATCTGCTCCCTTCCTTTGCCGAAGGCAAGGGGAGGGTTGGGGAGGGGTAAGGCTTAGCTGCTGTGATCCAGCTCCCACACCAGCAGTCAGCCGTATGCTTGTGGGAGCGATGTAAGCCGCGAAGCTGGC
Source organism: Stenotrophomonas sp. STEN029 (assembly GCF_056760015.1). Classification (NCBI taxonomy): domain Bacteria; kingdom Pseudomonadati; phylum Pseudomonadota; class Gammaproteobacteria; order Lysobacterales; family Lysobacteraceae; genus Stenotrophomonas; species Stenotrophomonas sp. STEN029. The sequence continues at coordinate 21,883 of NZ_JBRREC010000046.1, forward strand.
AATGCTGCAGCGGCGGGATGCATCGTCATCTGGTGATGTACGAGCTTCGCGGCTTACGCCGCTCCCACAACATCCAGGCACAAAAAAACGCCGGCTTAGCCGGCGTTTTCTTTTACTTCACATCCACCCAGACAAGGTGGTGATCGCTGCCATCGGCGATCTTCGCTTCCGGGCTGTCGTTGGCGGGCCAGAACACGCCGCTGCCGATATAGCTCAAGCCGGTGGACGGCAGTACATAGTCCAGGCGCATGGTGCCTGAGCGCGGGCCGAAATCACCGGTGGCGTGCTGCGGCGCGCCGCGGCGGACAATGCCTTTCTCCGCGTAGGCCAGGCTGGTCTGCTCGGCACCGACGCTGGTCGGCGTCGGGTAGCGCAGCACGCGCGGGTGTTCCAGCAGTTCGAGGATGGCGTCGTGGCGGCCGTCGCCATCGGCCGGATCGTTGTTCAAGTCGCCAACGATGACGAAGCGTGCATCGGCAGCCAGGCCACCGCAGCTGCCCTTGTCATCGCACAGCCACGGCTTGTCGCCGCCGTCCAGGTACTCCTTCCACAGCCGCAGTTCGTCGTGGTTGCGGGCGGCGTTGCGCTTTTCCTTGCCGTCGAACACCGGCGGGGTGGGGTGCGATGCCAGCACGTGCACGGTGCCGAGCGGGGTGCGCACCGGCACGTCCCAATGCGACTTGGAGGAGAGCCGCAGCTGCGACCACACCGCGTCCGGCCAGAACGATTTGCCGGTGCTCGGCTCGATCGGACGCAAGGCGCCGGGCAGGGCGCTCCACTTCAACAGCTGGAACGTGCGTACGGAAGCTTCATCGATCGGGTACTTGGACAGCACCAGCATGCCGTATTGGCCCGGGTGCAGGCCGTAACCCCAGGCGTCGTTGCCACGCTCGCGGCCTTTGCCGCCGACGGTGCCGTTGTTGTCCAGGTCCAGTCCGCTGGGCACGCCGGTGTTGACCGGTGCCAGGTAGCGATACGGGTACTTGAGCGCTTCGCCGCCGCCGGGCTGGGCGACTTCGAGATAGCGTTGCTGGAACAGGTCGGCGGCGCGGTGGGCGTCGTCGAAGTCGAATTCATTGAGCAGGACCAGATCCGGTCGCGTCTGCTGCAGCACAGCAGCGATCTTGCGCGCGTGCGCGCTGTCGCCCTGCAGTTCGCGGATCAGGCCACCTTCCTCCTCGGAGTACAGCGAGGTGTTGTAGGTTGCCAGCCGTAGCTGGGCAGGCGCGCTGGCGCTGCCGCTGGGTGAGGTGGAACAGGCTGCCAACAGCAGGGTCATCGGGGCGAGTAGGGTTGAGATGCGCATCCGCGAATTTTCTCACGTCGTCATGACGATGAGGCGAAAAAGCGAAGCTGCGAAAACACGAACGCCCCGCATGCGGGGCGTCCATGGATGGTGCTGTTACGTTGCTTAGAACGTGCAGCCCATCGCGCCGAAGCTGGTCTTGGCCTGTTCCAGCGCGGTCTTGCACTGGTTGGCCAGCTCGGTCTTGTCGGTCACGCCAGCCCAGGCGCTACGCGACTGCTCGATGCCCTGCTTCATCATGTCACGCTGGGCTTCGGGCACCTTGTCGCTGATGCATGCGTAGACCTTTTCCAGGTACTGGTCGCATTCCGGAACGCCGGTGCCGGCCTTGACGGTGTCGGTTGACGGCGCCGGGGTGACTTCGGCGGCAGCGGTCGGGTTGGCTGCTGGCGCCTCGGTGGCCGGGGTCTCTGCCTTCTTGCAGCCGGCGAGGGCCAGGGTGCCAATGGCAGCCAGAATCAAAAATTGGGTCTTCACGCATTGCTCCTGTTGAATGGATACTTCCTTGCGTCATCACGATGCGCGATGACATTCCCATTCTGCATAAATCCCGGTTAAATGTGCATCAACGCAAGTCGCCATTGAGCTGCCTCCCAATCAACGTTGGTCGTTGCCAAGGCCCTGTTCGCCCTGCAGCCAGCGCTTGCCGTCGAAATACTCCAGCGGATGGAAGCGGCGCTTGTAGTCCATCTTGCGGTGGCCGTTGATCCAATAGCCCAGGTACAGATGTGGCAAGCCGTTGCGCTTGGCCCAGGCGATCTGCTGCAGGATGCCGAAGGTGCCCAGGCTGCGTTTTTCCTGGTCCGGATCAAAGAACGTATAGACCGCCGACAGGCCGAGGTCGGTGACGTCGGTGACGGCGACAGCCAGCAGCTGCCCGCGTTTTCCGGCCACGCCGGGCGCGCGGACCTCCATGAAGCTGCCATGTGACCAGCTGCCGATCAGGAACTGGTCGAACTCATGCGGGCCATGCTCGTCCATGCCACCCTTGGCATGGCGGTGGGACAGGTAGCGCTGATACAGGGCGAACTGTTCGTCGGTACGCTCGGCAGGCAGGATCCGGCATTGCAGGTCGGCGTTGTGCGCCAGGCAGCGGCGCTGGCTGCGGTCCGGGTTGAAGCGCTCCACGGGAATGCGTACCGGCACGCAGGCGCGGCAACCTTCGCAGTGCGGGCGGTAGACCAGATCGCCGGAGCGGCGGAAGCCCCAGGTCAATGCCATCGGGTAAAGCGCGCCCAGCCGCTCGTCCTGGGGGTCCAGCACAAGGTCGCGTGCCTGTCGTTCCGGCCAGTAGCCGCAAGCGTGCTCGCCGGTCTGGAACAGGCGCAGTTCTTCGTTGTTTTCGCCGTGGGCTGCCATGCGTACAGCATAGCCGTGGCGCGTCGCAAAACCTGCGCCTGTCTGCGTGATGAATATGGCCGGCACGCAGGTCAACCAAGCCGATGGCTGGTGCGTTGACCGTAGCGAGGACGCAATGCCGCGTCCGCAGCCTCACCACGGAGCAACACCATGACCAAGACCCACCGCAAACCTCTCCTCCTGCTGGCGATGCTGCTGGCCACCTCGGCAACCGGCTTGGTGTTCGCGGCTGCGCCGACCAGCACCAGCCCGGCGCCGCAGCGCCTGGATGCCAACAATGATGGCGTGGTTGATCGCCAGGAAGCAGCGGCCCGTCCGCATCTGGCACAGCGTTTCGACGAGTTGGACACGAACAAGGACGGAAAGCTGTCGCGCGAGGAAATGGCGCAGATGCGGCACGGTGGGCGCCATGGCGGTGATCGCCACGGCGGACATCGCGGTCAACGTGATGGCGGCTTCATGCGTGGCTTGGATACCGACAACGACGGCCGCATCAGTGCCGCTGAGTACCAGGCCAACTTCACCCGCCTGGACGTCAACAAGGACGGCTATATCGATCAGGCTGATCGCCAGGCCCGTGCTGAACAGCGTCGTGCGGAGTGGTTTGCCAAGGCCGATACCAACAAGGATGGCAAGTTGAGCCCGGAAGAACTTCAGGCTGCACGCAAGGATGGGCATCGCGAGCATCGTGGCCCGCGCGGCCCGATGCCGCCGCAGGCTCCGGCTGCGAAGTAAGTTCTACAAAGGCGCCGATCGACAACACCCCCGCTGGCAACAGCGGGGGTGTTTTGTTGCTGGAGTTCAGTGCTGCAGCAGCGCGTACAGCGTCGCCGCAACCGCCAGCAGCGATGCGCTGACCACGGCGCTGCGCCCGAACATGCTCTGATAGATCCAGGACGGACCCTTGCGGCCATGGCGAGCCGCATCACGGGCAAGCATCGGCGCCATCACGCGCGGCAGCGTGACCAGGTACTGGTAGTTCAATACGGCCATGCCTATTGCCAGGGTCAGCAGTCCGCCAACCAGACCCATGCGGAACACTACGCCGGCCATGGCGCAGATGCAGAACACGAAGGCGCCGATGGTGTGCAGGCGCATGAAACGGCGAACACGCTGGGTTTCCTCCGGCGTCTCGGCATAGTGCAGCAGGTAGAGATTGGTGAGATAGGCCCCGAGCGTGCCAAACACGACTGCGCCGGCCACTATCCATAGATCGAAAGGATTCGGGAACAGTGCATTTACGGTAGCGCCGAGTGTTCCTGCGGCCGCGCCGCTGCCGGCGGTGTTGATGCCAAGACTGCCGATTCCCAGTTTGCCAGCACTGGTGCCGGCAACTCCTGCGCCACTGGCAATGATCGCAGCGCTGGCTACGCCAGGGGCTGCCAACATCAGCGCCGAGCTGACCAAGGCAGCGAAAGCGGCGCTCGGCGCAGAGCTGCGGGCGAACTCACCGAAGCGCTTGAGCATCTCCTCGCGCACGCTGGCACGAGCGCGCGACAGCCGCTTGCGCACAGCGGCATCGCTCAGGCCCAGCAGCATGGCCACCTGCTGTGAACTCTGCCCTTCGCGGTAGTACAACAGCAACGCTTCGCGGCTGTCCTCGGGCAGGGCCGAGATGATTTCCTCGGCGACCAGTTCTTCCTCCACCCGCGCCATCGCGTCGACACCGTTGGGCGAGGGATCGGCGGCCATGCTGATGGCGATTTCCGCAGCCTCGCCGCTGAGCGGACGGTTGCGGTTGGCGCGCAGCCAGTCGCGGGCCAGGTTGCGGGTGATCTGCCGCAGCCAGGGCAGGAAGCTGGAACTGTTGTTGAGCTGGGTGAGCTGCTGCCAGGCCTTGATGAAGGCTTCCTGGGCGATGTCCTCGCTGGCCTGCACATCGCGGGTGATGGCCAGGGCGATGGCGGTCACCGTGTTCTGGCAGGCCATCACGATGCGCCCATAGGACTGCGTGCAGCCCTGGCGGGCGGCAGGCAGCTCGTTCTGCAGCAGGATCTCCAGCGTTTCGGTGCTCATCGGACAGGCCTTTTCGACGGTACTGCCAAACAGGACGGGCACCGAAGCCCGATGTGACCGATTATTTTTCCGGTGCCGGTGCCGGTGCCGGTGCCGGTGCCGGTGCGGGTGCGGGCGGGGTGTCGGGCTGGGACTGGATGCGCACGCGGAACTCGTCTTCGCCCGGTTGCGGCTGGGCCGGTTGCACCTGTGCCGGGTTGGCCGGGGCCATGGCTGCAGGCGCGGGCGCAGTGCGATGGCGCATCATGATCACCAGCGCCACACCGGCAATCACCACCAGCAAAGCGATGCGGATGCGCCACGCCCAGCTGCGGCCGTTGCCGGCCTCGGCGGGGGCTTCGCGGAAGGCGTATTCGGCGGTGGGATGGTCGCGGCGGGTGGTGTCGAGCAGGCGCTTGTCGCGCAGGATCTCACGCGCCCGCGGCTGGTCATTGGCATGCACCACCCAGACCGAAGGCAGGTTCTCGTTGTTGACCTTGTCGGTATAGCTGAACTGGCCGCGGCGCTTGCTGTGGTACGAGCGGCCGTTGGTGACGCGGACCTCGATGCCTGCATCACGCAGGATCTCCGCCACGCCCTCGGCGTTCTCGACGCGCTGGCTGCTGAAAATCTTGCGCATGGTTCAGCCCTTGCTCGCTTCGTTGTCGTCGGGGGTCACGCGGATCAGGCCTTCCTGTGCGGTGCTGGCGACCAGCACGCCGTCGCGGGTATAGAACTGGCCACGCGCCAGGCCGCGCGAGTCCTGCGCGCTGGGGCTGTCCAGCGAGTACAGCAGCCAGTCGTCGGCGCGGAACGGGCGGTGGAACCAGATCGCATGGTCGAGCGAGGCCATCTGCACATGCGGCTGGTAGTAGCTGATGCCATGCGGGAAAGTGGCCGTGCCGAGCAGATGGAAGTCGGAGGCATAGGCCAGCAGCGCCTGGTGCAGCTCCGGCGCATCGCCGATCCTCTCGTTCAAGCGCAGCCACACCTGGTGATAGGGCGGGCGCTTGGGCGGGTTCAGTTCGTCGCGCGGATAGACGTGGCGGAATTCGAACGGACCGCCGCGCGAAAGCCAGCGCTGCACCTTCACCGGCAAGCGCTCCAGCACATCGGCCGGCAGTGGACGGCTCGGCTCGATGTCCTCGGGCTGCGGCACATCCGGCATCTTGTGCTGGTGTTCGGCACCACGCTCGGCCTGCTGGAACGAGGCTGCGCAGAAGAAAATCACTTTGCCGTGCTGGATGGCGGTGACCCGGCGCACCGAGAAGCTGCCGCCATCACGGGTGCGGTCCACGTCATAGACGATGGGGTGGTCGATATTGCCGGCACGCAGGAAATAAGCGTGCAGCGAATGCACGTGACGGCCGTTCTCGACCGTGGCCTGGGCGGCGGCCAGCGCCTGCCCCAGCACCTGCCCGCCGAACACGTATTTGGTGCCGATATCGCGGCTCTGGCCGCGGAACAGGTTGTCCTCCAGCCGCTCCAGCGACAGCAGGTCAATCAGTTCGGAGACCACGGGTTCAGGCGTGTTGGACAAGGCGGCGGCCTTCTTTTCGACAGGCCGCGATTATAGGCGAGCGGGGACGGGGCAACGCAGGCAGGGCAGCACCCGGCATGTCACCGCTGCCAATCCCCAATCCCAACTCCCGAATCCCTAGTTCTTGCCCAGGCGAGCCGCCAAGGCCTGTAAAGCGCCCTGCGCATCCGGCGAGAACCACGCCTCGACAAAGCGTTCCAGCTGGATGTGTTCGGCCTGCATGGCCTCATGCAGGTCGGCGCGGGCGATGGCGCGGGTCTGCAGCATCGGCTGCGGCGGCAGCTTGAGTTGGGCCTGCAGCCAGCCGATGGCGCGATCGACCACCTGCGCTGCGCCGTCAGCCAGTTCATCGACCAGGCCGATTTCCAGGGCGCGCTCGGCGCTGACCAGCTGGCCGCCGGTCAGCAAGACGCCGGCGCGGTGGTGGCCGACCACGCGGCGCATCAGGCGTTGGATGCCTTCCGGCGCGACCAGGCCGACCTGTACCTCGTTCAGGCCGATCACATAGGGCTTGGCCGGGTCGGTGCTGCGCGCCATCACCCGGTAATCGCAGCACAGTGCCAGCACACAACCGCCGGCCGGTGAGTGGCCGGTCAGCGCGGCAACTACAGGCACGCGGCTTTCGGCCAGTACGCGGGCGGCACCGAAGAAGGCCTGCCAGCTGTCCATCAATTTGCGCTTGTCATCGCCATGCGAGAGCAGGTGCGGCACATCCATGCCGCCGGTGAAGATGCGCTCGCTGCCGGACAGCACGATGCCGTGCACGTCGTCGGTCATGGCCACGGTGACGGCGGCAATCAGTGCGCGGCACAGTTCGGTGTCCAGCGCGTTGACCGGCGGCCGCGCCAGGCGCAGTTCACGGATGGGGCCATGGTTGATCACTTCGATGAGCGTGGTCATGCTGCGGGTTCTCGTACGGCAAGGAGTCGTGGCCTGATGATAACCAAACCATTCGTGGGCGTACTGTTGGCCTTGTGTGCGTTCGAGGCCGCGGCTGCAGCACCGGCCTGTGTGACCGTGGAACAGGGCTGGGTGCGGTTGACGCCGGCGGCGATGCGGATGGCGGCGGGCTTTGCGCGCATCCGCAACGGCTGCGCCAGCGAGGTGGTTGTCGTCGGTGCGGGCAGCAAGGCCTTTGCTGATGTGTCGCTGCATGAAACCACGGTCACGGAAGGCGTCAGTAGGATGCGTGAGATCGAGCGCATGCCGATCGCTGCCGGGGCAGTTGCCGAGCTGAAACCCGGCGGTCTGCACCTGATGCTGATGCAGCCGGAAGTGCCGCTGGCGGAAGGCGCGCAGTTGCCATTGCGGCTGAGCCTGGAAGATGGAACGAAGGTCGACGGAACGCTGCAGGTACGGCGTGAGGCGCCTGCGCGTTGATCAGGGGTCGGCCTGCTTCAGCCAGTCGCGCGGCGACATTCCGGTTTTGGCGCTGAACACTCGTGACAGTGCCGAGGCATTGGCATAACCGAGTTCGTCGGCCAGCGTCTTGATCGGCCGGCCTTGCCGCAGCCGGCGTTGGGCCAGCGCGATGCGCCAATCGGTGAGGTAGTCCAGCGGTGTCTGCCCGACGATGTCGCGAAAGCTGTTGGCAAACGCGGTGCGTGACATACCGGCCTGTTCGGCGAGGCTGTTGAGTGTCCAGCTCTCGCCGGGGCGATCGTGCATGGCGGCCAAGGCGCGCGACAAGCGTTGATCCGACAGGCCGGTAATGAAACCGGCGGGTATCCCGGCTTCCTGCGGATGATCCAGCAGCCAGCGCAGCAGCTGGATGACCACCACTTCGAACAGACGATCGGTCAGCAGGCGTTGGCCGCAGCGGACGTTGTCGGTTTCGTTGAACAGCAGTTCCAGCGTCATCGCCAGGCCGGGGATGCGTGCCAGCGGCAGAGCGATCAGCGAGGGCAGGCCACGTACCAGCGGATGCGCGATGCCGCCATCGAAATCAATCCGCGCACAGGTGAAATCGGCGCCCTCGCGTGGCGGGTTGTGGAAGCGATGGCTGAACGGTCGCGGATAGAACAGCAGCGTCGGCTCCTCGAAGTGCATCGAGGCCGGGATATCGCGGCTGCCGGGATGGCTGACCTCGAGCTGGCCACGCCGCAGTACGTGCAGGTAGGCGTGTCCTTCACCCGCATCGAAGCTGGTCAGCCCGCACAGCGGGCCGGAGTGAAACAGCTGGGCCTGGAAGCGGAAGTTCTCCAGGACGCCTGCCAGGCGATCCACGGGCGGGAGATTGCTCATCTGTATCAATTGGTTTGTTTGATGGACTGATCGTATCAAATCGTTCGATCCGCGACGGGATACTTCTTCCACGGGCTGATGGCCCGGCAACCATTCAAACCGATCAGGAGATCACCATGTCACGCATCAATCTGGAAACCCGGACCGCCCCCGCCGCCAGCCAGCCACTGCTGGCGCAGATCCACCAGGCCTTCGGCGCGACGCCGAACATGTTCAAGGCGGTGTCCAACTCCCCGGCTGCATTGCAGAGCATGTGGGCTGCGTTTGGCGCGCTGGGCAAGGGCAGCCTTGGCAGCAAGCTGGGCGAGCAGCTTGCTGTTGCCATCGCCAACCGCAACAGCTGCGAATACTGCCTGGCCGCGCATACCGTGCTGGGGCAGAAGGCGGGCGCTAGTGCGGCTGAGATGGCATCGGCGCAGGTGGGGCAGTCCGAGGATTCGCGTACCGCCGCCGCGCTCCGTTTCGCGCTGAAAGTCGTGGAGCAGCGTGCGCAGCTGGATGACGCCGATGTGGCTGAGCTGCGTAGCGTGGGCTTCGGCGACGAGCAGATCGTCGAGATTCTTGCCCATGTGGCGTTGAACCTGTTCACCAACTACATCAACGTGGCGCTGGATGTGCCGGTGGATTTTCCGAGGGTTGCCTTGAAGTAAGGCTGCGCGAACGCGGGGAGGTCCGCGTGATGCCTGCAACTGCAGCTTGAGCCCCTCTCCCACCGGGAGAGGGGTTGGGGTGAGGGTAGAAGCGAAGCGCCGCGCTGCCAACAACCCCAGTGCTGAACCGACCCTCATCCGCCCCTTTGGGGCACCTTCTCCCGGAGGGAGAAGGGTCAGGCGGGCTCAGCTCGAAGCACCCCGCACAGCCTCAGGCAAGGGCGCACTCTTGCCGGTCTGCGTATCCATCCAGACCACCACCACATTGCCGTCCGAATACAGCTTGCTGTCGTCGTTCTGGTCAACAATGCGGTGACCAATGGTCACGCTGCTATTGCCCAGGCGCTCGACAAACAACTCGACCACGATGTCGTTTGGCCACACGATCGGCAGGCGATAGTTGATGTTGGTATTGGCCACCACCGGCGCGATGCGGTCGGTCATCGACACGCCTTCCACGCCCAGCATCCAGCGCACGCGCGCCTCTTCCAGATACGAAACGTACTTGGCGTTGTTGACGTGGCCCATCGAGTCCATGTCGCGCCAACGCACGCTGATCGGTACGCGGGCCAGTTGCTTGTGCTCGTTGCTCATTTTGCAGCCTTCTTCTTGGCGGGGGCGGCAGCCTTCTTGGCTGCTGCTTTCTTGACCGGCTTTTCCTTGCGCGGCGGACGCGCATCAGGCTTGTTGGCCACGGCCGCCGGTTGTTCCGGGCGCGCGCTGGTCGAAGGCAGCATCTTGGCCAGGAACTGGCCGGTGTAGGAGTCCGGATGTGCCGCCACGTCTTCCGGCGTGCCGGTGACCAGCACCGTGCCACCGCGATGGCCGCCTTCCGGACCGAGATCGACGATCCAGTCCGCAGTCTTGATCACGTCCAGGTTGTGCTCGATCACCACCACGGTGTTGCCCTCGTCGCGCAGCTTGTGCAGCACGCCGAGCAGGGCCTCGATGTCGTGGAAGTGCAGGCCGGTGGTCGGCTCGTCGAGGATGTACAGGGTGCGGCCGGTATCGCGGCGCGACAGTTCCTTGGACAGCTTCACGCGCTGTGCTTCACCACCGGACAGCGTGGTCGCGCTCTGGCCGAGCTTGATGTAGCTCAGGCCGACGTCCATCAGCGTTTCCAGCTTGCGTGCGATCGACGGTACCGGCTCAAACAGGCGCAGTGCATCTTCGACGGTCATTTCCAGCACGTCGTTGATGTTGAAGCCCTTGTAGAGGATCTCCAGCGTCTCGCGGTTGTAGCGCTTGCCGTGGCACACGTCGCAAGGCACATACACGTCCGGCAGGAAGTGCATTTCCACCTTGATCAGGCCATCGCCCTGGCAGGCTTCGCAGCGGCCGCCGCGCACGTTGAAGCTGAAACGGCCTGGCGAGTAACCACGCGCACGCGCCTCCGGCACCTGCGCGTACAGCTCACGCAGCGGCGTGAACAGGCCGGTGTAGGTTGCCGGATTGGAACGCGGGGTGCGGCCGATTGGCGACTGGTCGATGTCGACGACCTTGTCGAACAGGTCCAGCCCCTCGACGCTCTTGTACTTGGCGATGGGGTGCGAAGAACCGTTGATCTCGTTGGCCGCCAGCGAGAACAAGGTGTCGTTGATCAGCGTCGACTTGCCCGAGCCGGACACGCCGGTGACGCAGGTCAGCAGGCCGGACGGAATATCCAGATCCACGTTCTTCAGATTGTTGCCGCTGGCGCCACGCAGGCGCAGCGTCATCTTCGGGTTGGGCTTGTGGCGGCGCGCCGGGATCTCGATCTGGCGTTTGCCGGACAGGTACTGGCCGGTCAGTGAACGCGGCGCATCCAGCAGGTCCTGCAGCTGGCCCTGGCCGACGATCTCGCCGCCGTGCACACCTGCGCCCGGGCCGATGTCGACCACGTAATCGGCCAGCCGGATCGCGTCTTCGTCGTGCTCGACCACGATCACTGTATTGCCCAGGTCGCGCAGGCGGGTGAGGGTGCCGAGCAGGCGCTCGTTGTCTCGCTGGTGCAGGCCAATGGACGGCTCGTCCAGCACGTACATCACGCCGACCAGGCCGGCGCCGATCTGCGAGGCAAGACGAATGCGCTGTGCTTCGCCGCCGGACAAGGTATCGGCCTTGCGCTCCAGGGTGAGGTAGTCCAGGCCGACGTCGACCAGGAAGCCGAGTCGCTCACCGATTTCCTTGACGATCTTGGTGGCGATCTCGCCACGCCAACCGGGCAGGCTCAGCTCGCTGAAGAAGCGCTTGGCTTCGTCGATCGGCAGTACTGCGATTTCCGGTAGCGGGCGGTCGGCGACAAACACGTTGCGCGCGGCCTTGTTCAAGCGCGCGCCCTTGCACTCCGGGCACGGCCGCGAGCTGATGTACTTGGCCAGCTCCTCACGCACCGCAGGCGATTCGGTCTCGCGGTAACGGCGCTCAAGGTTGGGGATGATGCCTTCGAAGCGGTGCTTGCGCTGGTTGCGACCACCGGCTTCGGTGAAATAGGTGAAGGTGATCTGCTCTTCGCCGCTGCCGTACAGCACGGCCTGCTTCACGTTGTCCGACAGCGACTGCCAGCTGGCGTCCACATCGAACTTGTAGTGCTTGGCCAGCGAGGCGATCAGCTGGAAGTAGTAGGCATTGCGACGGTCCCAGCCACGCACCGCACCGGCGGCCAGCGACAGCTCCGGATGCACGACCACGCGGTTCGGGTCGAAGAACTCGGCCACGCCCAGCCCATCGCAGCCCGGGCAGGCGCCGACCGGCGAGTTGAACGAGAACAGGCGCGGTTCCAGCTCCGGCAGCGCGTAATCACAGACCGGGCAGCTGTACTTGGAGGAGAACAGCTGCGGCGTGCTGTCGGCGGCATCCAGGGTCATCACCGTGGCCATGCCATCGCCCAGCTTGAGCGCGGTCTCAAAGCTTTCGGCCAGGCGCTGCTTGATGTCTTCGCGCGGACGGAAACGATCCACCACGGCCTCGATGGTGTGCTTCTGGCGCAGGGTCAGCGCCGGCACTTCATCGATTTCATACAGCTCGCCGTCAACGCGTACACGCACGAAGCCCTGCGCACGCAGCTGGTCGAAGACCTGCGCATGCTCGCCCTTGCGATCGCGGATGACCGGCGCCAGCAGCATGTAGCGTTGCTCCGGATCCAGTGTCAGGACCTGGTCGACCATCTGGCTGACGGTCTGCGCTTCCAGCGGGTAGCCATGGTCCGGGCAGCGCGGGCTGCCGACGCGGGCGTAGAGCAGGCGCAGGTAGTCGTAGATCTCGGTGATGGTGCCGACGGTGGAGCGCGGGTTATGCGAGGTCGACTTCTGCTCGATGGAGATCGCCGGCGACAGGCCTTCGATGTGGTCCAGGTCGGGCTTCTCCATCACGCTCAGGAACTGCCGCGCATACGCCGACAGCGACTCGACATAGCGGCGCTGGCCCTCGGCATAGATGGTGTCGAACGCCAACGAGGACTTGCCCGAGCCGGACAGGCCGGTGATCACGATCAGTTTGTCGCGAGGCAGGTCGAGGTCGATGTTCTTGAGGTTGTGCGTCCGCGCACCGCGGATGCGGATGAAATCCATCGCCATGGGAAATCCGATTTGGACTGCTGCCGGCTGGGCCGGTAGCAGGAGGTGTGGGGGCGTCGCTGACGGCAGTCAATCAGCCTAGCGGCCTTGTGATTTGGGGGCAATTGCCAGTTTTGCCAGTGCTGTTTCCCGGCAGTGGGCCGGATGCCGGCTGCGGGGCGGGCCCCCCGGGGAGGGCCCGCCCGGGGGGGGGGGGGGGGGGGGGGGGCCCCCCAAGGGGGGCGGGGAGAAAAAA
>NZ_JBRREC010000047.1:0-34601 GCF_056760015.1 Stenotrophomonas sp. STEN029
CGGCTGGAGCGTTACCGGTAAAGCCTCTTGCCGAGCATGGCTCGGCACTACATGTGAATTTCGTTCAATCCGTCGGCTGCAACAACGCCGTACGCGCCTCGTCCAGCAGCACGTTGACCTGGCGCAGGCGCACCGAGGAGCGTGACCAGACCATGCCGATGCGGCGCGGCTCGCTGGGCTCCGGCAGGGGAATGCGCACCACCGAAATGCCTTCCGGCCACGGCTTGGCCCAATCCGGCACCAGCGACACGCCCAAACCACGATCGACCATCACCGCGATCGCATTGAGCGCATTCAGCTCGAACCGTTCGCGCGGCACGATGCCGGCCTTGCGCAGGTATTCATCGGCCTGGCGGCCGCCCCATTCATGGCGGTCGTAGCGGATCAGCGGTTCCTCGCGCAGCAGCTTGTGCGGATCGGCACCGGCCATGCGCGCCGGCGCCAGCACCACCAGCGGCTCTTCACGCAGCAGCTGCCAGTCGCAGGTCTTGGGCAGCGAGAACGGTGCCTGCAGCACCATCGCCGCATCCAGGTCACCCGATTCCACCGCGCCATAGAGGTCGGCCGAGTAACCGGGTTTGATGAAGACGTTGATCTCGGGGAACTTGGCCACCATCCGCGCCAGGATGTCCGGCACCAGCCCGCCCAGCGCGGTAGGGCAGGCGCCCAGCCGCAGTTCGCCAGCCATGCCGCTTTCGTTGGCGACACTGCGCAGGTCGGCCACGCCACGCAGCAGGTCGCGCGCCCGCTGCAGGATACGCGCACCTTCCTCGGTGACGCTGACGGTGCGGCCGGCGCGGGCGATCAGCGGCGCGCCCAGCTCGCGTTCCAGCGTGCGGATCTGCTGGGCGACGGCGGCCGGGGTGATGTGCAGCAGGCGTGCGGCCGCGGCCATGGAGCCACGGTCGACCACGGTGACAAAGGTATTGAGGAACTGGGTTTCCACGCGATTAGACCTCTCAGCTGCGCGCCAAACTACACCAGCGGGCGCGGCGGCGCGATCCGACCAACGTCATGGTCGTTGCTGAAGCTGGCTTCACGCCGCCGCGGAACAGGCCCGCAGCGGCATGCAGACCGGTCTTCACACCGCGTCCTGCTTGTAGATGGTCAGGCCCTTCAGCGAACGGCTCGGGGCCGGGAAGAACAGGCTGGCCAGATAGCCGATCACGATGCACAGGAAGATCGAGATGGCCAGGTAGAAGTACGGATGGACCAGGTTGAACCACCATGCGACGAAGGTCAGCACGATGCTGGCGGCAACACCGATCGCCACGCCGGCGGAGTTGGCGCGGCGGGTGAACATGCCCAACGTATAAGCACCGGCAAAGCCGCCGCCGAGCAGACCAGCCAGTTCGATCGACACGTCGAACAGCGAGTGGATGTCGTAGCGGGTCATGATCAGCGCCAGGCCGATCGCGGTCAGGCCGACCAGCACCGTGGAGATCTCGGCGAACAGCACGCTCTTGCGTGGGGTCGGGTTCTTGGCGATGCGCTCGTAGAAGTCGACCGAGATCAGCGTGGCGACGCTGTTCATGATGCTCGACAAGGTGGCCATTGCCGCGGAGAACACGCCGGCGATGATCAGGCCGGTGACGCCCGGCGGCAGTTCGGCGGCGATGAACAGCGGGAAGGTCGCATCGATCGGCAGCAGCGGGTCAAGGCGTTGCGGGTTGTTCTTGTAGAACACCCACAAGGCGGTACCGATGCCGTAGAAGATGAAGCCGCCCGGGATCATGATCGCAGCGAACGCCCAGATCGAACGGCCAGCTTCCTTGTCCGACTTGGTGGCCAGGGTGCGCTGCATCAGCACCTGGTCCTTGGGGAAGGTCAGCACCACGTCGAACACGACCAGGAAGATGAAGCCCCACACCGTGGCCTTGGTCAGGTCGAAGCTGAAATCGAACAGCTTGGTCTTGTCTTCCATCGCCGCGGTGGCCACGAATTCACCGAAGCCGCCCTTCAGCGTCCACACGATAAAGAGGATGGCGAAGATCGCGCCGCCCATCTTCACGATCACCTGCACGAAGTCGGTCCAGATCACCGCCTTCATGCCGCCCATCGCGGTGTAGAGGATGGTGAACACGCCCATCATCATGATGCTCCACACCACGCTGATGCCGGTGATGGTGGCGATGGCCAGCGCCGGCAGGAACAGCACCACGCTCATGCGCGCACCGATCTGCATGACGATGCACAGCGCGCTGGCGAGCATACGGATGGCCGGATGGAAGCGGGTTTCCAGATAGGAGAACACGCTCATCAAATCCAGGCGGCGCAGCAGCGGCACGATCCACACCGCCACGAACATCAGGCCCAGCACCGCGATCAGGTTGTTGGTCAGGTACTGCCAGTTGGTCTCGAAGGCCTTGGCCGGAATGGCGATGAAGCTGATCGAGCTGGTGTTGGTGGCGTACAAGCTCACGCCCGCTGCCCAGAACGGAATGCTGCGGCCACCGACGAAGAAGTCGGCGGTGCTGGCGCGCTTCTCGCGGAAGTAGAAGTAGGCGCCCATGCCCAGCATCGCGCCCAGGTAGATGATGATTACCGTCCAGTCCATCCAGCCCAGCAGGTGCTTGCCGCTCTGCAGTTCAAAGGTGTGCAGGCTGCCATCGGCATTCGCCCAGGCCAGGCCATTGCCCCAGCTGGCGCTGGCCAGCGGTGCGTTGGCATCGGTATCGGCCAGATCAGCCCAGGCGCTGGTGATGGTGTGGAAGGTGCGCGCGTGGCTGCTGCCAATCGCGTCGGTCACCTGCATCAACAAGTGCGCCTGGCCGAGTGCACGCAACGAACCCGGGACAACGTCGCCACCGATGGCGGGCAGCTCATGCCAGCCCTTCTCTGCGTTCCAGCGCAGCAGTTGCTGCGCACCGTTGTTGCCGACCACCGCATACAACGCGCCTTTCTGCGCCTGCAGGGCGACAACCGCGGCAGCGCCCGGCCAGATCGGCTGCGGCTGCCACTGCGTGGCGTCGGTCGGTTTTTTGTACAGCTGGGTCACGCCGCTATCGTCGACACCGGCCACGAACAGGGCGCCATCCAGGGCGGCTGCATGCGCATTGCCCAGTGGCGATGGCAGTGCCAGCGACTGGCCCTTGCCGAGGCTTTCGCCCTTGAGCGTGAGCTGCTGCAGCTGATCGCTGTGGCTCGCATCCGGGCCGGTCAGCACCCAGGTTTTGTCACCGTTGCGGACGATGTCCTGCACCACTTCATTGCTGATGCCGGTGGTGGCCGTCCACGCCTTGCCATTCTTGTCGAGCAGCCAGGCCTTGTCGCCGGAGCGGGCCAGCAGGCGGCCATCGACATCCAGCAACTGCTGCACCGGCGCGGCCTCCGGCAGTGCCGGCAGCGAGCCGGGCTTCACTGCATTCAAACTCTCGTCGGCGGCCGCCGTGCCGGCCAGTGCCAGCAAGGTGGTGACGACGAGCAGACGGAAGCCGAGCGAGAAGCGGTGCGACAGCGCGGCGAGCGCGGTGGCCATGGGCGTGGGCATGGATGGAATCCCGGTAATGAACGGCGTGGCGGCGAACCGCCAGATGGAAAGATCAGGCGCGCAGGGCGCCGGCGAGCAGGGCTTCGGCCCGGCGCAGGTAGGGCACATCGATCATGCGTCCCTCGAACAGGAACGCACCGCGGCCCAGATCGCTGGCCGCTTGCGCGGCGGCAACAATACGCCGTGCTTCGTCCAGTTCGGCCTCGGCCACGCTGAAGATCACATTGGCCTGGCCCACCTGGCGCGGATGGATGCAGCTCTTGCCGATATAGCCCAACTGCTGCGCGAGCATGGCCTCGGTACGGAAGCCCTCGGCATCGGCCACATCCGGCCAAGCCCCATCACAGGCGAACACGCCCGCTTCGGTGGCGGCCATTTTCACCGCGAACAGCACCGCATGCACATTGGCCGGCGTGCGGGCGATGCCATTGGGCGCGAACAGATCGCCCAGGCCCAACTGCAGGCCGGCCACGCGCGGATGCGCGCCAGCCAGTTCGGCGGCCAAACGCAGACCACGCGGGGTTTCGATGTTCAGCAGCAGGCCGATCGGGCGGGTGACGCCATTGGCGGCCTCGGCGCGTTCGAGCGCAACGACCACCTGCCGCACCTGCGCGGCCGATTCCACCTTGGGGATATTGAGCAGCCACAGGCCGGGCACCGCCATCGCAGCCAGATCGGCGGCGAAGTGCGGGCTGTCGGTGGCGTTGGTGCGCACGATCAGCAGCTTGTTGCTGGCAAGCACGTCGGCACGGGCGAGGAAGCTTGCGATGGCCGCACGCGCCGCCTGTTTGCCAGCCTCGGGGACGGAATCCTCCAGATCGAAGGACAGAGCATCGGCCGCACTGGCCAAGGCCTTGTCGAACAGTTCCGGACGTGCGCCGGGCACAAACAGCTTGCTACGCATGGCTTCCCCTCACTTTGAGAGGCAGTCTGCGCGAATCGGAACGCTGAAAAAGTGTATTCCCCGACATTCACCCGATAGGTTTTGTTGTGGTTTGCGGGATTTGGCGGGTGGGGAGAAAGACTCAGCAAGGCGTCCAGGCGCGGGCTGTCCCTCCCCCCCCCGGGGGGGCCCGGGCCCCGACCCGCCGCCCCCCCCGACGGGGGGGGGCGGAAGGGGGGGCGCTTTTGACCTTGCCTCAGTTGCGGGAAGACAAGCGGAAGCGACGGGAGGGCCAAAGCCAAAGCCAAAGCCAAAGCACCCCTCCCCAACCCTCCCCTGCGCCTTTGGCGCAAGGGAGGGGGCTGATTGCTGCCGTCGTCAGGTGATGAAGAGGGGCCATTGGCCCCGGCCCCGGCTAGAATCCCCTACATGAAAATCGCTTCGTGGAACGTCAATTCGCTCAATGTCCGCCTGCCGCACCTGGAACAGTGGCTGGCCGACTTTGCCCCCGACGTGGTCGGCATCCAGGAAACCAAGCTGGAGGACCACAAGTTCCCCGATACGCGGCTGCTGGAGCTGGGCTACCGCAATGTGTTCGCCGGGCAGAAGACCTATAACGGCGTGGCGCTGCTGTCGCGGCATCCGATCGAAGACGTGCAGATCGGCATTCCCGGCTTCGAGGACGAGCAGAAGCGCGTGATCGCCGGTACCGTCAACGGTTTGCGCATCATCAATCTGTATGTGGTCAACGGCCAGGACGTGGGCACCGACAAGTACGCTTACAAGCTGCGTTGGCTGGAAGCGGTGCACGCCTGGGTCGCGGCCGAGCTGCAGAAGCATCCGCAACTGGTAGTGATGGGCGATTTCAACATCGCGCCGGATGACCGCGATGTCTACGACCCGGCGGTGTGGAACGGTGACCACATCCTGACCTCCACCGCCGAGCGTGGCGCGCTGCAGAAGCTGCTGGATCTGGGCCTGCACGACGCTTTCCGCCTGCACAACGATGCCGCTGGCATCTTCAGCTGGTGGGATTACCGTGCGGCCGGTTTCCGTCGCGACCTGGGCCTGCGCATCGACCTGACCCTGGTCTCCGATGCGCTCAAGCCGCGCGCTGTCGCCTCCGGCATCGACCGCGAGCCGCGCACCTGGGAACGCCCCAGTGATCACGCGCCGGCCTGGGTGCAATTGGCACAGGGCTGAAACAACAAGGCCCGGCTGTTGCCAGCCGGGCCTCGGTCGAATCGGCGCCAGAACGGTTAACGCACGCTTTTGCGTGTGAACAGATTGACGATGGCCAGCAGCACTACCGCGCCGACCAGTGACAACAGGAAGGAGCGCACGGTGATCGCACCATTGATGCTGCCGCCGCTGAAGAAGAAGCCGGCGATCATGGCGCCGACGATGCCCACCACGATGTTCAGGATGATGCCCTGCTGCGCATCGCGGCGCATGATGATGCTGGCCAGCCAACCCACGACGCCACCAATAATCAACCAGATGATGATGCCCATGCGCGAACCTCCCTGCCGTGAAGCACCCCGAAAGGTGCGGTGGCGACAGTCAACGCGCAGTGGCGTTAAGAACATGTTTGTCCGGGCAGGAGCCTGTTCAGCATGAGCCCCGCTGGTCGCCATTGGCAGTTTGGTCAGGTGGAGGTGTGGCTGCTGCCGCATACCCCTGGAACCCGTGGTGAGCCGCAGGCCCGCGAGGTGCTGGCCGGTGTTTTCGATACCACGCCCGAGACCTTGCCGCTGACCCGCGATGAGCGCAGCCGGCCGTGGCTGATCGGCGAGCTGGCGCACTACGGCACCGGCTGGAGCCATAGCGGCGGCCATCTGCTGGTGGCGCTGGGCGAGGGCGCACGCCTGGGCGTGGACCTGGAGCGGCAGCGGCCACGCAAGCAGATGCGCGAGGTGATCCGTCGTTTCTTCCACCCGGAGGAGATTGCCTGGCTGGATGCACTGGACGACAGCGGCTGCGAGCACTGGTTCTTCCGCGTGTGGTGCGCCAAGGAGGCGCTGCTGAAGGCGCACGGGCATGGCATTTCGTTCGGGCTGGAGAAGCTGCGCTTCGCGCCGGATGCGACGGGGGCCTTGCAGCTGGTGTGGTGCGACCCGGGCCTGGGTGATGCGGCCCGCTGGCATTTATATGAGTGGCAGGCGACGGAGGATTTTCGCGCTGCTCTGGCGTGGTATCCGCTGTAGCTTCTGCTCCCTCCCTTTGGCCGCAGGCCAAGGGGAGGGCCGGGGAGGGGTGGTTTTGCTCCCTCCCTTGCGCGAAGCGTAGGGGAGGGCCGGGGAGGGGTAGCTGTTGCCGTTGCTCTTGCCCTGCGCGACAGATCAAAAGCCAGATCCAAAGCACCCCTCCCCAACCCTCCCCTGTGCTGCGCACAAAGGAGGGGGCCTAAAGCGAAAGCGCCACTCCTGCGATAATCCCTGCCATGAACGACACCACTCTCCCGCGCGAAGTCGCCAGCGACCTCGACCACGGCTTGAAGGCCATGGGTCTGGACGCCGCTTTGGCCAAGCCCCTGCTGGCCTACCTGACCCTGCTGGTGCGCTGGAATCGCACCTACAATCTCACCGCCATCCGCGATCCCCGCGAAATGGTGACCCGCCATCTGCTCGATTCGCTGGCCATGGCCGAGCATGTCAGCAGCGGCAGTCTGGCCGATCTGGGCACCGGCCCCGGCTTGCCGGGCATTCCGTTGGCGATCACCCACCCGCAGCTGCAGGTGACCTTGGTCGAGAGCAACGGCAAGAAGGCCCGCTTCATGCGCGAGGCCGTGCGCCAGCTTGGTCTGGGTAATGCCCGCGTCGCCGAATCCCGCGCCGAAGCGCTGGACGAGCCGGGTGCTTACGACAACCTCACCGCCCGTGCCATGGATACGCTTGCCGGCATCATCGAGGTTGGCGGTCATCTGCTGCGCCCCGGCGGCCAGTTGCTGGCGATGAAGGGGGTGTACCCGCACGAAGAGATCGCCCAGCTGCCCGCCGGCTGGCAGGTGCTGGAAGTGCGCCCGCTGCAGGTGCCGGGGCTGGTTGGTGACCGGCATCTGGTGGTGGTGGAGCGCAAGGGCTAGAGCTGTAGTGCCGAGCCATGCTCGACAGGGGCTTTACCGGCCAAGGCCAGAAGCTACCCCTCCCCAACCCTCCCCTTGGCTGCGCCAAAGGGAGGGGGCTGAAGCGGTAGTGCCGAGCCATGCTCGGCAGGGGCTTTACCGGCCAAGGCCAAAAGCTGCCCTCACCCCAACCCCTCTCCCGCAAGCGGGAGAGGGGCTAAAGCAGTAGTTCTGGACAATCCCCGCGGCCAAAGCCAAAAGCTACCCCTCCCCAGCCCTCCCCTGGGCTGCGCCAAAGGGAGGGGGTACGGCCAAAGCAGAGCAAATCAGGGCACATTCCCGGGCCAAAGCCGCCCGTTACCCGGAAACCGATTTCCGCCTGCGCGCCGCTACCCCCATAATGACCAGTCCAACTTCGCCAACGAGGCTCTCCTGCATGGCTCGCATCATCGCCATCGCCAACCAGAAAGGCGGCGTCGGCAAGACCACGACGGCTGTCAATCTGGCTGCTTCCCTTGCCGCCGCGCCCAAGCGCGTGCTGCTGGTCGACCTGGACTCGCAGGGCAACGCGACCATGGGCAGTGGCGTGGACAAGCGTGAGGTGGCTGCGTCCACCTGTGACCTGCTGCTGGGCGAGGTCACCGCCGCCGAAGTGCGCGTCACCACGCCGGAAGGCTTCGACCTGCTGCCAGGCAACATCGACCTGACCGCCGCCGAGATCCAGCTGATGGATCAGGGCGAGCGTGAGCAGCGCCTCAAGCGCGCGCTGGCGCCAATCCGCGACCAATACGACTACATCCTGATCGACTGCCCGCCGGCGCTGTCGCTGCTGACGCTGAACGCGCTGGCCGCCGCCGACTCGGTGATCGTGCCGATGCAGTGCGAGTACTACGCGCTGGAAGGCCTGAGTGCGCTGGTCGAAACCATCGACGCGCTGAAGATCAATCTCAACCCGGCGCTGGAGATCGAAGGCGTGCTGCGCACCATGTTCGACGTGCGCAACAACCTGGCCAATGCGGTGTCGGCGCAGCTCACCGAGTACTTCGGCGACCGGGTGTTCCGCACCATCGTGCCGCGCAACGTGCGCCTGGCCGAGGCACCCAGCCATGGCCAGAGCATCGTCGGCTACGACCGCGCCTCGCGCGGCGGCGTGGCCTACCTGGGCCTGGCCGGCGAGATCATCCGCCGCAACAACGAACGCAAGCAGCCCTCCCGGGCCGTGGAGGCTGTCTGATGAGTGCAGCGAAAAAGCGCGGTCTTGGCCGTGGTCTTGATGCCCTGCTGGGCCCGAAGGGCGCCGTAACCCCGGTCACCGTCGCTGCTGTCGCCGAGCCGCAACCCGGCGAAGTGCTGCGCAAGCTGCCCATCGACCAGCTGCAACCGGGCAAATACCAGCCGCGTCGCGACATGGACGAGGGCAAGCTGGCCGAACTGGCCGAGTCGATCAAGGCACAGGGCATCATCCAGCCCATCCTGGTGCGCCAGATCGAGGGCGGCAGCTACGAAATCATCGCCGGTGAACGCCGTTGGCGCGCTTCGCGCCTGGCCGGGCTGGACGAAGTGCCGGTGGTGGTGCGCGAGCTGGAGGACCGCACCGTCATCGCGATGGCGCTGATCGAGAACATCCAGCGCGAAGACCTCAATCCGCTGGAAGAAGCCGAAGCACTGGCGCGCCTGGTCAGCGAGTTCACGCTGACCCATGCCGAAGCCGCGCAGGCGGTTGGTCGCTCCCGCGCCTCGGTATCCAACCTGCTGCGCCTGATCGATCTGCCGATCGGCGTGCGCGTGCTGCTGGAAACCCGCCGCCTGGAAATGGGCCATGCCCGCGCGCTGCTGACGCTGGCGCCGGAACTGGCTACCAAGCTGGCCGAAGAAGCCGCCGAGCAGGGCTGGTCGGTGCGTGAAGTCGAGCACCGCGCGCAGCAGTTCGCCGCCGGCAAGGTGCCGGGTGCACGCAAGGCCAAGCCGTCGCCGAGCGCGCCGCAGGCCGATATCGCATCGCTGGAAACCGAGCTGTCCGAATCGCTGGGTGCGAAAGTGGCGATCAGCCACGGCCGCGGCGGCAAGGGCAAGCTGGTCATCCACTACACCGATCTGGACACGCTGGACGGCGTGCTGGAGCGGCTGCGCGTCCGCCAGAACGGCTGACGTACTTCATTCTCCACGAGGTGCATGCAAGGCAATGAACCCCACCAAGGTCGACCGCAATCATCTATTGCGTCTGACCGACCTGCCGAATGTCGGGCCGGCCTGTGAAAAGGATCTCCGTCTGATCGGGATCCGGGTTCCCGCGCACCTGCGCGGGCGTGATCCCTACGATATGTATGCGCAGCTATGCCTGAAGACCGGGGTGGTGCACGATCCCTGCGTGATCGATGTCTTCCTGTCGGTGGTGCGCTTTATGGGCGGCGATGCGCCGCAGCCGTGGTGGGCATACAGCAAGGAACGCAAGGAAACCCTGGCCAAGGACGCGCCGCTCACCCTGTGGTGAGGCAGGGGCGATGCTCGTGGCCACCAACCGGAGCAGTGCATGAGCAACACAGGCGACGAAATGAGCCCGGGCGGCAGCCGCATCCTGGACCACGGCCAGGCCAGTGATTTCGAGCCCGCACGCGGCCATTCGCACGGTGCGGCGATCAGCGCGCACATCGAGCACCATCTCGGGCCGATAGCCAACGTGCTGCATGAAATCGTCTCCGATACCGTGCGCGTGGACATCCATGTGGTGCCGCCGTGCGGGGACTGCCCGAATACGCGCCTGGTCACTTCCGGCATGAGCGATCTGCCGATGCAGCTGCCCGATGATGCCGAGGTCTCGCCCTACCTGGAGCTGATGCTGACCCTGCCGGGCGACTGGCCGCTGGATCACGCCCAGCTGCAGGACGAGCGCAATTACTGGCCCATACGCCTGCTCAAGACGCTGGCGCGGCTGCCGCACAAGCACAACACCTGGCTGGGCCTGACCCATACTGTGCCCAACGGCGATCCTGCCCAGCCGTACGCGCCCGGCGTGGCGTTCGATGGTGCGATCCTGCTGCTGGCGCTGTCGGCACCGGAAGATTTCGACACCCTGGTGATCGATGACGACACCAGCATCGAGTTCCTCTCCGTGGTGCCGTTATACCCGCAGGAAATGGCCTTGAAGCTGCGCGAAGGTGCCGATGCGCTGATCGACCTGCTGAGCTACAACGACATCGGTGATGTCATCGAGCCGGGCCGGCATAATCCGGCCCGCGAACACCTGTCCGGACTTCCTGCATGACCATTCTTGTTACCGGCGCCGCCGGTTTCATCGGCGCTTATACCTGCCAGGCACTGGCCGCCCAAGGCGAGGGCGTGGTCGGGCTGGACAACTACAACGATTACTACGATCCGCAGCTCAAGCGTGACCGCGTCGCTGCCCTGTGCCCGCAGCTGGATATGCGCGCGCTGGACATCACCGACCGCGATGGCCTGGCCGCGCTGTTCGATGAAATCCAGCCGACGCAGGTGATCCACCTGGCCGCGCAGGCCGGCGTGCGCTATTCGCTGGAAAACCCGCACGCCTACGTGGAAAGCAACCTGGTCGGCTTCGTCAACCTGCTGGAGCTGTGCCGGCACCGCAGCGTCCAGCACCTGGTCTATGCGTCCAGCAGCTCGGTCTATGGCAACTCGGCCACGCCACCGTTCTCCGAAGACCAGCGCGTGGACCAGCCGCGCTCGCTGTACGCGGCCACCAAGGCCGCCAACGAGTTGATGGCCTATACCTATGCGCAGCTGTACGGCCTGAAGGCCACCGGCCTGCGCTTTTTCACCGTGTATGGCCCCTGGGGCCGGCCGGACATGGCGCCGCTGCTGTTCTCGCGCGCGGTGCTGGCCGGGCGCAGCATCGATGTGTTCAACAACGGCCACATGCGGCGTGACTTCACACATGTTTCTGACATCGTCGCCGGTATCCTCGGGGCGCTGTCGCATCCCTCCGCCCAGGCCACACCCCACCAGGTGTTCAACCTGGGCAACCACACCCCGGTGGAGCTGGAACATTTCATCGACGTGATCGCCTCGGCCGCGGGGCACCCGGCGCACAAGGTCTACAAACCGATGCAGCCGGGCGACATGGTGGAAACCATGGCCGATACCTCGCGCGCCCAGGCCGCCTTCGGCTACGCGCCGGACACGCCGATCGAGCTGGGCCTGCCGCCGGTGGTGGAGTGGTGCCGCAACTACTTCGGGTCAAGCGCCTGACTCACCTTCCGCTAAGTTGAGTTTTGGAAAATGCGTGACCTTTCTTCAAATGCACAACCTGCGGAACCAGCAATGAACCAACCCAGCCTCTCAGTGGTTGTTCCCGTCTTCAACGAACGCGACAACGTCGCGCCGCTGGTCAATGAAATAACCGCTGCATTACGTGGCCAGATCGATTTCGAGATCGTCTACGTCGACGACAATTCCAAGGACGACAGCCTGCAGGTACTGCAGGCGCTGAAGGCCACCAACCCGGAGCTGCGGGTGCTGCACCACGTCAGCCAGAGCGGGCAGAGCACGGCAGTGCGCACCGGCGTCAAGGCAGCTCGCGCGCCGTGGATCGCCACCCTCGATGGCGATGGCCAGAACGACCCCGCCGACATCCCCAAGCTGTTGGCTGCACGTGCCAAGGCCGATGCGCAGGTCAGGCTGTTCGCCGGCTGGCGCGTCAACCGCCAGGATTCGGGCAGCAAGCGCTGGGCCAGCAAGTGGGCCAACGCCATCCGCGCGCGCATGCTGCGCGATGACACCCCGGACACCGGCTGCGGCATCAAGCTGTTCGAGCGCGCTGCCTTCCTCGACCTGCCGTATTTCGACCACATGCATCGCTACCTGCCGGCGCTGATGCAGCGTGCCGGCTGGAAGACGGTGAGCGTGCCGGTCAACCATCGTCATCGCACCGCTGGCGTATCCAAGTACAACAACCTCGGCCGCGCGCTGGTCGGCATCCGCGACCTGCGTGGCGTGGCCTGGTTGATCACCCGTTCCAAGCGCACCGCGGTGGAAGAGGTCTGAGCATGGATTTCATGAACCAACCGCTGGTGTGGCTGGAGTGGACCGGCGTGCACATGTCGCCGTGGAAGCTGATCGGGCTGACCGGCGCGTTGATGTTCGGCGGCCGCTGGCTGGTGCAGTTCGTCGCCTCGCGCCGCGCCGGCAAACCGGTGATCCCACGCCTGTTCTGGTACATGAGCGTGCTCGGCAGCCTGATGACGCTGAGCTACTTCCTGTTCTCGTCCAAGCAGGATGCGGTGGGTGTGGTGCAGAACCTGTTCCCCGCGTTCACCGCGCTCTACAGCCTGCGCTTGGATATCAAGCACCGTGGCTGGCAGCGCGACAAAGCCGGTCACTGAGCCGGCGACTGTGCCCAAATCCGGCGGTTTGCCGCCCGAATCCGTCTAGGTCGGGCGGCAGCTTCAATGCGATGATCGGGGTGAATGAACCATCTGGGGAATACCGATCGTGAAATCGCCGTTGACCGTTGCGCTGCTGCTCACCCTTGGCCTGAGCGCCACCCCGGCCTTTGCCGCCGCACCGTCGGCCCCGGCCACGCTGGCCACCCAATCGCTGGATGACCAGTTCAAGGCCATCTATGAGAAGGAGTGGGCCTGGCGCCAGACCGGTGGCGGCGAAGCCAGCGAAGACAGCGACGCCCCGGCCAACAGCACGCGCCTGCCCGACGTCAGCGCCGAAGCACAGCAGGCGCGCCTGAAGGTATGGGACGAGGTGCTGGGCCAGCTCAAGGCCATCGACCCGAGCAAGCTCTCGGCCGAAAACCAGATCAACTACGCCATCTATCACTACCAGGTCGAAAGCCTGGCCGATGAAGTGCGTCTGGGCAGCTACGAGATGCCGTTCAATTCGGATTCCTCGTTCTGGTCGAATCTGAGTTTCATGGCCCGCCGCGAGATGAAGACGGCGGAGGATTACCGCAACTACATCGCGCGCTTGAATGATGTGCCGCGTTACTTCGACCAGCAGATGGTCAATATGCGCGCCGGCCTTGCCCGTGGTTTCAGCGTGCCGCGTGCGGTGCTGGAAGGGCGCGACGTGTCGATCTCGACCGTGGCCGAGCTGAAGGACCCGACCGAGTCGCCGTTGTACGAGCCGCTGAAGAAGCTGCCCAACAGCATCCCGGCGGCCGAGCAGGCCAAGCTGCAGGCCGATGCCAGGCAGGCCATCAGCGGCAGCGTGGTGCCGGCCTTCGGCAAGCTGCTGACCTTCTACCGGCAGGAATACGTGCCGCAGTCGCGCACCACCCTGGCGGCCGAGAAAATGCCGGGTGGCAAGGAGTTCTACCGCCAGCAGATCCGCGAATACACCACGCTGGACCTGAGCCCGCAGCAGATCCATGCGCAGGGCCTGGCCGAGGTGAACCGCATCCAGCAGGAAATGAATGCCATCATCGACAAGGTGGGCTTCAAGGGTAAAAGCGAGCAGACCCGCTTCGCTGACTTCCTCGAATTCCTGCGTACCGACCCGCAGTTCTACGCCAAGACGCCGGACGAACTGCTGTGGCGTGCAGCGTGGATCTCCAAGCGCGTGGACGGCGTGATCGGCAAGTACATGACCTTGCCGCGCGCGCGCTTCACCATCGTGCCGGTGCCGCCGGATATCGCCCCGTTCTGGACCGCCGGCCGCGGCGGCATGGGCACCTACTGGCTCAATACCTACAACCTGCCGGCGCGCCCGCTGTACAACCTGCCGGCCCTGACCCTGCATGAGTCCGACCCCGGCCACGCCCTGCAGGGCGCACTCGCCGCCGAGCAGACCGGCCAGCCCGAGTTCCGCCGCACTGCGTATATCTCGGCCTATGGCGAAGGCTGGGGCCTGTACACCGAGAAGCTCGGCGTCGACATGGGCATCTACCAGACCCCATACGAAGACTTCGGCCGCCTGACCTATGAAATGTGGCGTGCCTGCCGCCTGGTGATCGACACCGGCGTGCACCACTACGGTTGGGATCGCGACCGCGCGATCGCCTACCTGCGTGACCACACCGCGCTGAGCGAGCACGAAGTCACCACCGAAGTGGATCGCTACATCTCCTGGCCGGCGCAGGCACTGAGCTACAAGCTGGGCGAGATCACCATCGTCAAGCTGCGCGCGCAGGCCGAGAAGGAGCTGGGCGACAAGTTCGACATCAAGGGCTTCCACGACGCCGTGCTCAAGCAGGGCTCGGTGCCGCTGCCGGTGCTGGAACAGCAGATCCAGGCCTACATCGCCGAGCGCAAAGCCGCGAAGTAAGGCCTTGCTCCCTCCCTTGCGCAACGCGCAGGGGAGGGTTGGGGAGGGGTGCTCTTCGCAGTGACCCAAAGCAACAAGCGAAACCCACAAGCAAAACTACCCCCTCCCAACCTCCCCCTTGGCTGCGCCAAAGGGGAGGGGCAACAGCCTGTACCTGAACCACCCCGCAGCTCTTGCGATTGTGTAACCCCACAAGCACCCGCTAACCTGCGCCGATGCTGCATGCCCTGCGCCACCGCCGCCTCCACCTGCTGCGCCTGCTGATGCTGGCGCTGGTCGGCCTTGGCGTATTTGGCACTTCGCTGGCCGCAGCACTGACCGACATCCACATGCTGGCGCACACCGACATCGGTGCCGACGTGCATGAGCACGACGACGCCAAACTGGCGACCGCTCCGGATGCCGAAGACAGCGCCAACGCCCTGCTGCATGCCTTGGTGCATTGCGTGGACTGCCACGGCCACGGTGGCGTGTTGCCCACCGTCACCCCCGCCTGGATCGTGGCATCACCGCCTGCACAGCAGGCCGTGGCCATGCTGGGCACGCAAGCGGTCACGCACCCGACCGAGAGCCTGTTCCGTCCCCCGATAGCCGTCTGACGTCCCGGCCCCTTGGCCGGCCCCTACGTCTGAACCTGCTATCTGGAGAAACCCATGTGGATGCGCCTGGCGGCTGTTGCCGCCTTTGCGCTGGTGCCGCGCGCGTATGCGCAGGTGCCGGTGCCTGCTGTGCCGTTGACGCTGGACGATGCCATCGTCCGCGTTGCCCTTGATCACCCTGAGCTGCGCCTGATCGATGCGCAGCGCCCTGTACTTGAAGCCCGCCGCGACGCCGCGTTGCTGCGCCCGCCGATGCAACTGGGCGTGGAACTGGAGAACCTGCTCGGCAGCGGCGATGCCCGTGGCGTGCAGGGCGCCGAAGCCACGGTCAGCCTTTCCGGTGTGCTGGAACGCGGCGACAAGCTCGATGCGCGCCGCATGTTGGCCCAGGCCAATATCGATGCGCTGGCACCGCAGCGCGCCACCGCACGCCTCGACCTGCTCGCCGAAACCGCACGTCGTTACCTCGCGGTGGCACAAGCGCAAGCAGCACTGCAGATCGCCAATACCGATATCGAGCAGCGTCGCCGCGCGGTGTCCGCCGCGCGCCTGCGCTTGCAGGCAGGTGCTTCGCCGGAGTCGGTGCTGTTCACCGCGCAGGCAATGCTGGCGCAGGCGGAACTGGATCGCGATCGTGCCATCGAAGAAGCGGGCGCAGCGCGGCTGTCGCTGGCCGCGTTGTGGGGCGCGCGCACGCCAGACTTCAAGGCGGTGAGTGGCGATGCGCTGCAACTGCCGGCACTGCGCGATTTCGCGCTGCTCAATGACGATCTGCAACGCGCACCGGAACTGGCCGAGCTGCTCGGCGAGCAGCGTATCCGCGAGGCGCAGCTGCAACTGGTGCGCACCCGCAGCCGTCCGGATTGGAGCTGGCAGGTAGGCGTGCGCAACAGCCGCGCCGACAACGCCACCTCGTTGGTCGGTGGCTTCAGCATTCCGCTGGGCAGCGCCCGCCGCGCCGCGCCGGAAATCCGCGAGGCCGAAGCCGATCTCGCCCTGCTGCCGTATCAACGCCAGGCCCGCCAGCAGCAGTTGTACGCCACCCTGGCCGAGGCACACGGACGCTATGTCACCGCGCGGCTGGAAGTGCAGCGCATGCAGGTGGACGTGCTGCCGCAGTTGCAGAAGGCCGAGCGTGCCGCCGAGCAGGCCTGGCGCGCCGGTGCCGCCAGCTACATGGAGTGGGCGCAGCTGCAGGCCATGCGCATTGAATCGCGCCAGCGCCAGTTGGATGCGGCCATCGCCGCACAGACCGCGCTGATCGAGATTCAGCGCCTCACCGGCCAGGGAATGCTGGCCACCGATGCAACAGTTGCCGTGGAGAACGCACGATGAGCCGTCCGATGAATGTTGTAGCTGCCGGCGTTTTGGCAATGAGTCTGCTGTTGGTCGGCTGTGGTGCAAAGCCGGTGGCTGAAGCCGGTGCAGGTGCAGCAGAAGAAGCTGGCCACGATCACGATGAAGAGAAGGGCGGTGATGCAGACGGTCACGCCCACGAAGAAGGCGAGGAGGCAGCTACCGACAGCACCACCATCAAGGCCGCGATGGCCGAGCAGGCCGGCATCCGCAGCGCTGCCGTGCAGGCCGGCACCATCGCCGATGAGCACGAAGTGCAGGGCTTGTTGACGCCGGTAGACGGTCGCGTCGCCCAGGTGATGGCGCGCTTCCCCGGGCCGATCCGTACGCTGCGTGCCAACGTGGGTGATCGCGTGAGCGCTGGCCAGACCCTGGCCAGCATCGACAGCAATCTCAGCCTGACCACCTACAGCATCAGCGCGCCAATCAGCGGCGTGGTGCTATCGCGGCAGGCACAGGTGGGCGCGGTCGCGGGCGAGGGCACGCCGCTGTTCGAGATCGGTGATCTGTCCGAGTTGTGGGTGGACCTGCATATCTTCGGCAACGACACCCAGCACATCACCGCCGGTGTGCCGGTCACGGTCACCCGCATGACCGATGGGGTAAGCCAGAGCACTACGTTGGAGCGCGTGCTGCCCGGCACCGCCACCGCAAGCCAGAGCACCGTGGCCCGCGCCAGCGTGCGCAACGACGACGGCCTGTGGCGGCCCGGTGCAGCGGTGAAGGCGCGCATCGTGGTGGCGATGCAGCCGGCTGCGGTCGTCGTGCCTTTGTCGGCATTGCAGACCATGGAAGGCCGCGAGGTGGTGTTCGTGCGTGAGGGCGATACCTATAGCGCGCGCCCGGTGGTGCTGGGTGCACGCGATGCCGGCAAGGTCGAGGTCAAGGACGGTCTGCGTGTCGGCGAGCAGGTGGTGGTCGAGCAGAGCTATGTGGTCAAGGCCGATATCGGCAAGGCGGGGGCCGCGCATGAACATTGATCATCGCCTCTTCCAACGCGGAGGGCGCCGCCATGCTTGAGCGCATCATCCGCAGCGCCATCGCCCATCGCTGGATGATGATGGTGCTTACCCTGGCCTTGATCGCGATTGGCAGCTGGAGCTTCACCCGCCTGTCCATCGATGCAACGCCGGACATCACCAACGTGCAGGTGCAGATCAACACCGCCGCCGATGGCTACTCGCCATTGGAGACGGAACAGCGCATCACCTATCCAGTGGAAACGGTGATGGCGGGCCTGCCGAAACTCGAACAGGTGCGCTCATTGTCGCGCTACGGCCTGTCGCAGGTGACGGTGGTGTTCAAGGACGGCACCGACCTGTACTTCGCCCGCCAACAGGTGGCCGAACGCCTGCAGCAGGTGAAGTCGCAGCTGCCGGAAGGCCTGGACCCGCAGCTGGGGCCGATTGCCACCGGACTGGGCGAGATCTTCATGTACACCATCGACGCCGATCCCAAGGCGCGCAAACCCGATGGTTCGGCGTATACCGCCACCGACCTGCGCACGCTGCAGGATTGGGTGGTGCGACCGCAGCTGCGCAATGTGCCTGGCGTCACCGAGGTCAACACGATTGGTGGCTACCAGCGGCAGATCCACATCACCCCGGATCCGGCCAAGCTGCGTGCGCTGGGCTTCACCCTGGATGATGTTGCCGAAGCCGTGGAAGGCAACAACCAGAACATCGGCGCCGGTTACATCGAGCGCAACGGCCAGCAGTTCCTGGTGCGTGTGCCCGGGCAAGTCGCGGGACTGGAGGAGATCGGCAACATCGTGCTTGCCCGCCGCGAAGGCGTGCCGATCCATGTGCATGATGTCGCCGACGTGGCTGAAGGGCCGGAGCTGCGCAGCGGTGCCGCCACCCAGAACGGCCATGAAGTGGTGATGGGCACGGTGGTGATGCTGGTCGGTGCCAACAGCCGCGAGGTGGCGCAGGCGGCTGCGGCCAAGCTGGAACAGGCGCAGCGCAGCCTGCCGGAAGGCGTCACCGTTACCGCCAGTTATGACCGCACCGCGCTGGTCGACCGCACCATCCAGACCGTCGCCAAGAACCTGCTGGAAGGCGCGCTGCTGGTGATCGTGGTGTTGTTCCTGTTGCTGGGCAACTTCCGTGCGGCGCTGATCACCGCGGCGGTGATTCCGCTGGCAATGCTGTTCACCCTGACCGGCATGGCGCGTGGCGGTGTCTCCGCCAACCTGATGAGTCTTGGCGCGCTGGACTTCGGCCTGATCGTCGATGGCGCGGTGATCATCATCGAGAACTGCCTGCGTCGCTTCGGCGAACGCACGCATGCGCTGGGCCGGGCGATGACCCGCGAGGAACGCTTCGCCGAAACCGCCAGCGCCACCGCCGAGGTCATCCGGCCCAGCCTGTTCGGCCTCGGCATCATCACTGCGGTCTACCTGCCGATCTTCGCGCTGACCGGCGTTGAAGGAAAAATGTTCCATCCGATGGCGATTACCGTGGTGCTGGCGCTCAGCGGCGCGATGCTGTTGTCGCTGACCTTTGTTCCGGCGGCAATCGCGATGTTCCTCGGAGGTCGCGTGGAGGAAAAGGACAACCGGCTGATGGCGTGGTTGCGCGCACGCTATGAACCGCTGTTGGCGGGGGTGATGCGGCGCGGCCGTCTGGTGGTTGCCGGTGCCCTGGTGCTGGTGGTTGGTTGCGGTTTGCTGGCGACGCGCTTGGGCAGCGAGTTCGTGCCCAATCTTGATGAAGGCGACGTCGCCATGCATGCGATGCGCATTCCCGGCACCAGCCTCACGCAGTCGGTGAACATGCAGAAGCAGGTGGAAGCGCGCCTGCAGCAGTTGCCGGAAGTGGAGAAGGTGTTCTCCAAGATCGGCACGCCGGAAGTCGCCTCCGATCCGATGCCGCCCTCGGTCGCCGACACCTTCATCATGATGAAGCCGCGCAAGCAGTGGCCGGACCCGCGCAAACCGCGCGCACAGCTGCTGGCCGAGCTGGAAGCGGCGGTGGAGGAATTGCCGGGCAACAACTATGAGTTCACCCAGCCGATCCAGATGCGCATGAACGAGTTGATCTCGGGCGTGCGTGCCGACGTGGCGGTGATGCTGTTCGGCGATGACATGGAGACGCTGGCGCAGGTTGGCCAGCGCATCGTCGCCGTGGCCAACAAGGTGCCGGGTGCGGCCGATGTGCGCCTGGAGGAAACCAGTGGTCTGCCCTTGCTGACGGTCACGCCGAACCGCGCGGCATTGGCGGGTTATGGGCTCAACCCGGGCCAGCTGCAGTCCACGGTTTCCACGGCAGTTGGCGGACGCGTCGCCGGGCAGTTGTTTGAAGGTGATCGACGCTTCGACATTGTCGTCCGCCTGCCGGAAAGCATTCGCCAGGACCCGGCGGCGTTGGCCGATCTGCCGGTGTCACTGGAGCCTGCATTGGCACAGGACAGCGCCGACGAATCCAGCCGTGCGGGTGGCTGGCGCAGCGGTGATGCACGCACGGTGCCGTTGCGTGAGTTGGCGAGCATCGAAAGCAGCGAAGGGCCAAACCAGATCAACCGCGACAACGGCAAGCGCCGCATCGTGATCACCGCCAACGTGCGTGATCGCGATCTTGGTGGCTTCGTCAGCGAGTTGCAGCAGGCCATTGACGCGCAGGTGAAGGTGCCTGCCGGCTACTGGGTGGAATACGGCGGCAGCTTCGAGCAGCTGATTTCGGCCAGCCAGCGTCTGGCGGTGGTGGTGCCGGTGACCTTGCTGCTGATCTTCGCCTTGTTGTTCTGGGCGTTCGGTTCGGCGCGCGATGCCAGCATCGTGTTCAGCGGGGTGCCACTGGCCTTGACCGGCGGCGTCTTGGCGCTGGCACTGCGTGGCATTCCCTTGTCGATCTCGGCGGGCGTTGGTTTCATCGCGCTGTCTGGTGTGGCCGTGCTCAACGGCCTGGTGATGATCAGCTTCATCCGTCACCTGCGTGAGCAGGGCCGCAGCCTGGATGTTGCCGTGCGCGAAGGCGCGCTGGGTCGCTTGCGGCCTGTATTGATGACCGCCCTGGTCGCATCGCTGGGCTTCGTACCGATGGCCTTCAACGTAGGTGCCGGTTCGGAAGTGCAGCGGCCGTTGGCAACGGTGGTGATCGGCGGCATCGTTTCGTCCACGTTGCTGACCTTGCTGGTATTGCCGGTGCTGTACCGTTGGCTGCACAGGACTGGAAAGTAGCGCCTGCTTGGCTTGAGGCTTTCTTGGCTTGAGGCTTTTGCTTTTGCTTTTGCTTTTGCTTTGGCTTTTGCTTTTGCTTTTGCTTTGGCTTTGGCTTTGGCTTTGGCTTGAAGCTTCTGCTTCGCTTAAAGCCCCTCTCCCGCGTGCGGGAGAGGGGTTGGGGTGAGGGCAAGCTTTTCGCTGGTAAGGCCCCTGCCGAGCATGGCTCGGCACTACCCCTTGTTCTTTCCCCCATCTCTGCAAGCCCAGCCACATCAGCGCGATAATCCAGCAGGACTCTCCCCCGGAACCAAGATGAACGACTGCTGCGGCTGCGGCAAAACTCTGGAAGTCGAGCGCATGCAGGCGCAGCAGCGCCGCGTGCTCTACCAGGTGCTTGCGATCAACCTGATCACCTTCGTGATGATGATGCTCGCCGCCTGGCACAGCGGCTCGGCCTCATTGCTGTCCGGCAGCCTGGACAACCTCGGTGATGCACTCACTTATGCACTCAGTCTGGCGGTGGTCGGAGCCAGCCTCGCCGCCAAGGCGCGCGTTGCCATGCTCAAAGCAGTGTTCATCCTGTGCGCGGCAATTGCAGTCGCCGCAGGCATCGGCTGGAAGTTGGCGCATCCGCATCTTCCGCTGTTCGAGAGCATGGGCATCGCCGCGCTGCTCAACCTCGCCGCCAACCTGGTCTGCCTGCGCCTGCTCTGGCCCTATCGGCTGGGCGACATCAACCTCGCCTCGGCATGGGCATGCTCGCTGAATGACGTCTACGAAGGTTCGGCGGTGATCCTTGCGGCGCTGGCAGTGTGGGTATTCGGCGCCGGTTGGCCGGACCTGCTGATCGCAGTGGCCCTGCTGCTGCTGTTCCTGCGTTCGGCCTGGAAAGTCGCGCGGGCAGCGTGGCGCGAGCTGCGCACCCAGCGTGCGACTGCCACGGTCGGCCAATCCTGAGTCACGTTGTCGGTTGGTGGTGCTTCCGGCCGATCTGAGCGTGTCAGATCCAGTTCGGCGTCCCACTTTGTTGCTATTGATGGCATTGCACGAGGGGGCCAAGTACGCTTTCACCATGCGTACAAAGCCCAATGCCCAGCCCAACCAGAGCCTGATCGATGGCATCGCCACCTTGCAGGCGCTGGCCTCGTCCCCCGAACCGGTCGGTTGCCGTGAGCTGGCCCGCCAGCTCGATGCCAACCCGACCCGGGTCAACCGCCTGCTCAAGACCCTGGCCTACCTGGGCATCGCCCGGCAGACCGCGGACCGCAAGTACACCGCCGGGCCCGGCATGCATGTGCTGGCCGCGCAGAGCCTGTTCGCCTCGGGCCTGATCCGGCGCGCGCTGCCGGTGCTGGAGAGCCTGCGCCGCTTCGGCCACACGGTGGCGATGGGCGTGCTGTGGAATGACAGCGTCAGCTATCTGTTCCATGCACCGCCGGGAATCGAGGCGGCGCGGGGCCTGGGCCGCATCGGCCTGTTGCCGGCCACCACCAGCGGCATCGGCATCGCCTTGCTGGCCCAGCTGTCCGACGAGGAGGTGCGCGAGCTGTACGCGGACAAGCCGATCCCGATGTTCCCGAACGGCATCGAGCAGCTGCTGGCGACCCTGGCCGTTACCCGCAGCCAGGGCCATGCGCGCGTGCATGTCGCCGATGAGCGCGACCACCATGTCGTTGCCATCGCCATGGGCGACCCGGTGCATGCCGGCATCGCGATGTCAGGCTGGATCCCGGAATCGGCCACCGACGAACTGGTCCGCGCGCTGCAGGCAGCCGCCGCCGAAATCGGCTGATGCAGCCGGATCACGTGTGGCGCAGTGCGGCTTGACCTGTTGCTAAAATAGCAATACGTTGCAGCCTTCCGAAGGGGAGGCGTTGTCGATGGCCAAGCGCGAGTTCGCATGACGGGGACGGGCAGGACCAAATGGGTTTTGCTGGGGCTGCTGTTCTTCTCCACCGTCATCAATTATCTGGACCGGCAGGCGCTGTCGATCCTGGCCACGACCATCCAGGCCGACCTGGACATGTCCGACCTGGAGTACGCGCGGGTCGTGCAGGTGTTCCTGTTCGCCTATGCCGCGGCCTACGTGATGGCCGGCCGCGTCACCGATTGGTTGGGTGCACGGCTGTCGCTGCTGTTGTTCGTTGGCTGGTGGTCGCTGGCCAACATCGCCACCGGGTTGGTGCGCACGCCACTGGAACTGGGCGCGGCACGCTTCGCGCTGGGGCTGGGTGAGCCGGGCAATTACACCGTGGGCAGCAAGGTGGTGTCCGAGCAGTTCCCGTCGCGTCAGCGCGGGCTGGCGCTGGGCCTGTACACCGCAGGCGCGATGATCGGCGCGACGTTGGCGCCGCCGCTGATCGGCGGTATCGCCTTGGCCTACGGCTGGCGCAGCGCATTCTGGATCACCGGCGCGGCTGGCTTGCTGTGGATGATCGCGTGGTGGTGGGTCTACCCGCGTGGCAAGGCCAAGGCTGCAGCGCCTGCGCAAGCGCTGGCGGCAGATGTGGCTGCTGCTTCGCCGGCGGTCGCCGATGAAGCGCTGCCGGCAGCAGCGCCGTCGATGAAAGGCGTGTGGGGCAGGTTGGCGCGTGATCGCACGGTGTGGGCGCTCGTTGCTTCGCGCGCGGTGGCCGATCCGGTCTGGTACTTCTATCTGTTCTGGTTCCCCAAGTACCTCGGTGATGCGCGCGGCATGAGTCTGGCGACGATCGCCTCGCTGGCCTGGGTGGTGTACGTGGCCGCGGATATAGGCAGTGTCGGTGGCGGTCTTATTTCCGGCCGGCTGGTGAAGCGCGGCATGGACCCGGTGCGCGCCCGCCTGACCACCATGGTCGGCGCGGCCTGCCTGGCGCCGGTTGGCATCTTCGTCGCGATGCACCCTTCGATCCCGGTATTGCTGGGGCTGGCCTGTCTGGTGACGTTCGCGCACCTGACCTACCAGATCAACCTGACCACGATGACCCTGGATATGTTCCCTTCGCGCTACATCGCTTCGGTAGCGGGATTGGTGGGCTGCGGCAGTGCGCTGGGCGGCATGCTGTCGGCGCAGGTGGTGGGGCATCTGGTGGCGGACGGAAACTTCGATCGCGCCTTCATCCTGATGGCCTTCCTGCATCCGATCGCGGTGGGACTGGCGTGGACTGCATCGCGGCTGGCGCGGCGCTCGCCGATGACCTTGATCGGACCACAGGCGGCAAGCGTGGCTGGCTGAAACCTTGTTGCACTGAAAAGGCCGGAGCGGGTACCGCTCCGGCCTTTTGCCTGCCGCTCAGCTGATTGCTTCGGCGTGTTCCCAGAACAACGCGTTGGGCGTGGCGCCCAGGCCATTGCCACTGGGCAGCTGATAGCCCTGGCGGCCGTAGGCCATGTCGGTGTCGAGCATGCGCAGCGAGCGCGAGAAGATCGAATGCTGCCACTCATGCCGCCACAGGCCCTCGGTCACGGCGGAGGCCTGCAGGCTGGCTGCCATGAAGATGCCGCCGCCAATCGTCGCGTGTGGAGCCACCTGCACGCCGCGCGCAGCGGCGAGGCGGGCAATGCGCAGGAACTGGGTGATGCCGGTGTGGCCCATCTCCGGCTGCACGAAGGCAAGACTGCCACCGTCAATGCGCGGCCGTGCAACGTATTCGGTGGGCCACTCCTCGCCGGCGGCAACCGGAATCGGACTGTCCTTGCCGAGTGCGATCAGGCCGGGCACGTCTTCCGGCTTCAACGGTGCCTCGATGAAGGTCAACTTGCTGGGCTGCAGTTGCTGGGCCAGCTGCAGTGCCTGCGCGTGATCGAACTTCCAGTGCAGGTCGACCATCAATTCGACCTCGTTGCCCAGGGCTTCGCGCAGTGCCGCCATTTCCTCGGCGATGCCTTCATGGCTCACAACGGCATGCACCTTGAACGCGGTGTGGCCATCGGCAGCGAAGCCGCGCGCCATCTCGATTTTTTCGGCGACGGTGGCGGCTGGCAGGCCGGACACATAGCCGGCGATGCGCTCATGCCGGCGTTCGCCCAGCAGTGCCCACAATGGCTTGCCCTGCGCGCGTGCGCGCAGGTCCCACAGTGCGATATCGAGTGCGGCAATCGCATCGGTGTGGAAGCCACTGCCACAGCCGCGTACGCGCATCAGCCCGTACAGATCATCCCAGATGGATTCCACGTCCTCGGGCTCGCGCCCAAGCAGTTCCGGTGCGAGCAGGTCGTTGATGATTTCGCAGGTCGCACGCGGTGCGCAGATGCCGTAGGTCTCGCCCCAGCCGATGGCGCCATCGGCCGTGGTCACGCGTACCAGTACCGACCTGTCCACGGTTGGATACAACGTGCCGTTGCCACGTCGCACCAGGTAGCCGCGCGCATTGACCCGCTCACCTGCGCCCAACGGGCCCAGGTAAGGGGTGCTGCGCGGCACGGTCAGGATGAAGGTTTCGACGCGGGTGACGGCACTCATGCAGGACTCCGTGGCGCGCGGCCGGGAACTGCATCCAGCGGCAGCAGATCGGCGATGCGGGCCAACAGGGTATCCAGTTCGCGCTGGTCGTAGGCATCCAGGGCCGGGCCGGGTGCACGCACATGGTCGCTGGCGATCAGGCCGCGGCGCAGCAGCACGGCCTTGGTCAGGCGCCAGCGGAACACCGCCTGCATGCTCAGCAAGGGCAGGGTGCGTTCAAACAGCACGCGCGCGGTTTCCGGATCACCGGCGGCGTGCGCGGCCAGCATCGCCACGTGCACTTCGGTGATTTCGCAGGCGGGCATGGTGCCGACCGCGCCACGGGCCAGCTCATCCAGCACGTAACGGGCTCCGGCGCCGCCGAATATCGCTTCCACCGAGTCGCCAGCACGCTCGGACAGCGCGGTGATGCGGTGGCCGGACGGCATGGTTTCTTCCTTGACGTAGCGGATCGCAGGCACGCGCGTGGCCAGCGACAGCAATGCGTCCACGCCGAGGCCGATGCCCATCGGTGCCGGGGCGTTCTGCAGCATGATGGCGACGCCGGATTCTTCGCCGAGGCGGGCGAAGAACGCCGCCATCGCATCTTCGTCACCGGCCAATGCATGCGGGGTCAGCACCATTGCCGCCGCCGCGCCAGCCTGGCCGCCGGCGCGGGTGACCTGCACCGCGTCCTCCAGCGTCTTTGCGCTACCGCCGACGATGAAAGGCACGCGGCCGCGGTTCCAGCGGCCGATGCAGGCCGTCAGGTGCAGCCGCTCCTCCAGGCTGAGCATGTCGTACTCGCTGGCCAGGCCGGGAAACACGACGCCTGCGGAACCTGCGGCCAGCAGGTACTCGAACACTGCTTCGGTGCCGGCCTCGTCGATGGCGCCAGTGGCAGTGAAGATCGTGGGGAGAATCGGGAAGACGCCTTGCAGAGCGGCCATTGCGCCGGGTCCTTGTTCTATTGGTGTGCCGTTCGTAGCAACACGCGTTAAAGGGGATTTCCAAGTGTCCGCTGGTACATCGACTTCTTTCGCTGCATTGCAGCGTGCGCGGCCAAAACATATTGCTATATTAGCTACAACACTGCCAAGTCGCAGTGCAGCAGCAATGACGGATTTCGTTGGATCCGGGCAGCAGGCTGGCAGTGCGGGGCGGGGCAGCGGACGGAGAGGGTCCGCGCCGGTCCTGGTGGCAGGCTGCAGGATCCCTACCTTGGGAGAGGGCACGACATATGCATCGTTTTCGACGTTCGACTTTGTTCACCGCACTGGGCGTCTGCCTGTTGGCACCTGCACTGGCCTCGGCACAGGACGCCGCTGCCCCGCCCGCAGGCGGGCAGGAAGCGCAGACCCTGGACGCCGTTGCCGTGGTCGGCATCCGCGGCAGCCTGGAGGCATCACGCGACCTGAAGCGCGATTCGGCGCAGATAGTCGACGCGATCGTCGCCGACGATATCGGCAAGTTGCCCGACACCAACGTCGCCGAATCGCTGGGCCGCGTGGCCGGCGTGCAGATCGAGCGCGGCATGGGTGAAGGCAGCGACATCCTTGTACGCGGCATGAAGGAAAACGTGCTGCTCTACAACGGCCGGCAGATCGTCGATGCCACCGGCCGCGGCGGCAATGGCCTGGACCAGTTGGCCACCTCCACGTATGGGCTGTTGTCATTGGTGCCGTCGGAGCTGATCTCGCGGCTGTCGGTGACCAAGCTGGCTGGTGCCGACCAGCTCAGCGGTGGCCTAGGCGGCATCGTCGACATCAATACGCGCCAGCCGCTGTCCGGCGACAGCGAGCAGAACGTGGTCAGCGTCGCTGGTACCTACGATGACATGGCCGATGCCTACGGTTACAACGCCTTCGGCCTGCTGTCGCGACGCAGCGAGGACCGCCGCTTCGGTGCGCTGATCTCGGCCACCTATGGGCACCGCAATGTGGTCCAGCAGGGCCTGGATACGTTCTCCGGCTATAGCCGTTTCTCCGACCCGACCGACCCGGGCAAGACCCGCTTCGGCAGCACCGACATGCGTGCGCAGAACATCGACGATGACCGTACCAAGGTTGGCGTCAGCGCCGTGCTGCAATGGCGCCCGGTGGATGGCGTAGAGCTGACCTGGGATACGTTCTATTCGCGCCAGGAAGCCGAGCGTGATCGTTACTGGATCGCCTTCAACCCGTCCGCCGGGCTGAGCAATGCGGTCTACTCCGAGCACAACATCCTGCTGGCCGGTCGCTCCACCGGCACCGTGCTGCTCAACTCGGAAGTGGCCGACATCGACGCGGACACGCTGTCCACCGCGTTGCGCGCCAGCTTCCGCGTCGGCGAGCGACTGGACGGTTCGGCCGAGCTCAACTGGGGCCGTTCCACCGCCAGCTATGACCAGCACTACATGCGCCTGGCGCCAATGGCCGGGCTGACCTCGGTCACCGACTTCGACCTGCGCAATGGCAGCTTCGGCAGCTTCAATGTCAGTGGCGTCGACCTGACCGATCCGGCGCAATGGCGCATGACCATCCTGTTCGACAACAACTGGCGCGCCCAGACCGATTCCAGCGCGTTGCGTACCGACTGGAGCCTGGCCTTCGATGATGGTCCGCTGCGCTCGCTGGATTTCGGCGCGCGTTTCAGCCGGCTGGAAAGCCTGCAGAACCCGCTGCGCGCCGACATCCGCCCGAGTGGCGGCATCCCGGTATCGCAGATGGGCGGCTACGTCAGCCAGTACAGCAACCATGACTTCCTGCCCGGCGAATTCAGTGGTTTGCCGCGCGACTACCTGGCCGGCCTGCGCGGCCAGCTGGCCGGCTGCGAAACCTATACCAACCTGCCGGTGATCTCGCAGAACGCGCAATGCCTGGACCTGCGCAACACCGTGCTGACCCATGGTTCCACCTTCAGTGTCGATGAGGATTTCCTGGAGGGTTACGCCAAGCTCAACTGGGACACCACGGTTGGCGACATGGGGCTGACCGGCAACATCGGCGTGCGCTTCCTGCACCGTGAGCTCGAGTCGCGCGGCAACCTGCTCAGCGGCCCCGGCGTGGTGACGCCGGCCACGTTCAAGCGCAACGATGACGAGATGCTGCCGTCGATGGTGGCCAAGCTGCAGCTCAGCGATACGCTGGTGTTGCGCGGTGGTGCCGCCAAAGTCGTGGCGTTCCCGAACACCGAGGACCTCAACAACGGCGTGACCCTCAACAACAATGCCGTGTTCGATGGCAATGGCGTACAGACCTCGCCGGGCACCGGCAGTGGTGGCGCGCCGGACCTGGATCCGTTCAAGGCCACCCAGTACGACCTGTCGCTGGAGTGGTATTACGGCGGCCAGGGCCTGCTCTCGGCCGGCCTGTTCTACAAGGATGTCTCGACCTTCATCGTGCAGCGGCAGAGCAACGAGGTCTACAACAACACCAACTACCTGGTGCTGCGCAAGATCAACGGTGACAAAGCCAAGGTGAAGGGTGCCGAACTGCTGGCGCAGGTGCCGTTCACCGGCATCCTCGATGGCTTCGGTGTGGTGGCGACCTACACCTGGATCGACTCGGAAACCCCGATCACCGACATCAATGGCAATGCGATGAGCTTCCCGGGCTTGTCGAAGAACAACGCCAACCTGATCGGCTACTACGAGAACGGGCCGTTCGGCATCCGTCTGGCCTACAACTGGCGCGATGAGTACCTGGTCGGTCTGTCCGCCGCATCCACCGGTATCTACAACGATACCTACAAGGATCTGTCGGCATCGATGAGCTACGATTTCAGCGACCGCATGTCGTTGAAGGTCGAGGCCAACAACCTGCTGGACAGCGAACAGCGCACTTTCGATGGCTATGGCGAAGGCCTGCGCACCAATGTGGTGTTCGGGCGTTCGTACAAGGCCAGCATCACCTACCGGTTCTGATCATGGGCGAGGATGTACGGCAGATGGAATGGAGTGGGCGACGCGTCTGGGTGAGTGGCGCTGCCAGCGGCGCAGGGGCGGCCGTGTGCGCGCTGTTGCAGGCGCAGGGCGCGCAGGTGCTGGCGCTGGACCGGGTGGCGGTAGGGGATGCGGTCCAGCAACTTGTGCTTGACCTGGCCGATGGCGCGGCGGTGGATGCCGCGCTGGCGACACATGTCGGCCAGCCACTGGATGCCTTGATCCATTGCGCCGGCATCTGCCCGTCCGCAGATACCTGGGCCGATGACGATGCCTTGTGGCAGCAGGTGCATGCAGTCAACGTGCTGGGTGCGCGTCGTCTGATGCGGCATGCACTGCCGGGCCTGCGCAGCAACGGCGGTGGCAGCATCGTACTGCTGTCTTCGATCAATGCGCGTTACGCCACGCCCGGTTTGGCTGCCTACGCTGCCTCCAAGGCCGCACTTGAATCGCTGGCGCGCACCGCGGCATTGGAGCTGGCGCCCGAGCAGATCCGCGTC
Source organism: Stenotrophomonas sp. STEN029 (assembly GCF_056760015.1). Classification (NCBI taxonomy): domain Bacteria; kingdom Pseudomonadati; phylum Pseudomonadota; class Gammaproteobacteria; order Lysobacterales; family Lysobacteraceae; genus Stenotrophomonas; species Stenotrophomonas sp. STEN029. Next base: position 29,648 of record NZ_JBRREC010000047.1, read on the forward strand.
AATGCAATCGCCCCGGCGTCATTGGATACGCCGATGCTGCGCGCCTCGTTCGATCGCAGTGAGGATGCCGAGGCAGCACGCACGCGCAATGTGCAGCGGCATCCATTGCAGCGGCTCGGCACGGCGACGGATGCCGCCGAGCTGGCGTTGTTCCTGGCCTCGCCGCGCAGTGGCTGGATGACTGGCGCGGTGGTACCGCTTGATGGTGGTGCGGGAGTGACACGTCGATGAATGGGATGCAGCAAGCGCCGATCATCGGCATCAACTGGGGCAGCAGCAATTTCCGTGCGTTCCTGATCCATGCCGATGGCCGCGTTGCCGATACGGTGGAGCAGCCGCGCGGCATCGTCGGCCTGGACCGTGCGCAGATGGAAGCACTGCTGGTGCAGACGGCGGCACGTTGGCCGGATGCCGCGCAGGTCTATGCCTGCGGCATGGTCGGCTCCAACGTTGGCTGGAGCGATGCCGGCTATGCCGATTGCCCGGCAACGCCGCAGCGGCTGGCGGCGCGTCTGCACCGGACCCATATCGGTCCGGTGGAAGTGGCGATCGTGCCGGGGCTGGCTTGCCGGCGCCCGCAGGACGATGCGCCCGACATCATGCGCGGCGAAGAGACCGAGCTGCTTGGCCTGCTCGACGCCGGCCAGCTGCCGCTGGATGGATTGGTGGCCTTGCCGGGTACGCACAGCAAATGGGTGCAACTGCAGGGCGGTGCGGTGGCATCGTTCCTGACCGCGATGTCCGGTGAGGTGTTCGATCGCCTGACCGCTGCTGGCTTGTTGGCCTCGGTGGTTGATGGCCCGGCCGAAGACGGTCCGGCCTTCCTCGATGGCCTGCAGCAAGGTCATCGCAGCGGTTTGGGCCTGGGCAGCCTGTTGTTTGGCGCGCGTGCGCGGGTGATCCGAGGTGAACTGCCGCGCCGCGACGGCGCATCGTGGTTGCGTGGTGTGCTGATCGGTGCGGAATTGGCCGATGTGCTGCAGCTGTGGCCGGATGCATTGAGCAGGCCGTTGCCGCTGGTAGGTGCTGCGCCGGTGTGCGCGCTGTATGCGCGCGCCATCGAAGTACTTGGTGGGCAGGCGCATTCGATCGCATCGCACGACGCGGTGACCCGCGGATTTCTCGCCCTGCATCGGGCGGCATTGGAACAACCCGCATGAACCACAGCTCCGCCGCCGCCTTCGATGCGGCGATCGAACACACACCGCTGGTCGCGATACTGCGTGGACTTACCGGCGCCGAGGCGCTTGCGGTAGGCCAGGCGCTGGTAGATGCAGGCGTGCGTCTGGCCGAAGTGCCGCTCAATTCGCCCGATCCACTGGCCACCATCGCGTTGATGGCCGCGCATTTCGGCGATCGCTTGCTGGTCGGCGCCGGTACCGTGCTGGAGGTGGAACAGGTACAGGCGTTGGCGGCGATTGGTTGTCGCTTCTGCGTGTCGCCCAATAGCAACCCGGCGGTGATCGCCGCCGCGCTCGAACATGGCATGGAACCGATGCCGGGCTTCGCCACGCCTAGCGAAGCATTCGCGGCCCTGGCTGCTGGCGCGCGTTACCTGAAAGCTTTCCCTGCGCACGAGGCGGCGCCGCGCTTGTCGGCACTGGCGGCGGTGCTGCCGGCGCAGGCGCGTCTGGTGGCGGTTGGTGGCTTCAGTGCGGATGCCTTGCCTGCGCTGTGGCAGGCCGGTGTACGTGCGGTCGGCATCGGTTCGGATCTGTACCGGCCCGGCCGCAGTGCCGACGAGGTTGGCGTGAGGGCGAGGCAATGGTTGCAGGCGCTGCGAGCGATTCCTACCAGTGGTGTCAGTCTGGCCTGCGACGCGCAGACCCTGGTCGGGGAGTCGCCGCTGGTGCTGGAGGACGGTCGGGTCGTCTGGGTCGAGCCGACCGCACCGGCCCTGCTGCATTGGGATGGTGAGGCCTGCACACGAACCCCGTTGGCCGAGGCGGTCTGGTCGCTTGGCTGCGACGGGCAGGGCCTGGTGGGCAACGGCGAGACCCATTTCGTGCGTATCGGTGCCGATGGCAACCTGCTTGCTGGCCCGGAAATCGCGGTGGGCGTGGGTTGCCGGCTGAACGACATGGTGGTCGATGCCCGTGGCGGGCTGTGGGCAGGGTCGATGCACCGTGGCCTGCTTGCTGGCCGGGGCGCGCTGTTCCATACGGCCAGCGCCGATGCCCCGGTGCGCTGCGTGGCCGAAGGGCTGGGTGTGGCGAACGGCATGGCCTTCTCGGCCGATGGCCAGACCCTGTATGTGATCGACACGCTGGCGCGGACCCTGTTGGCCTACCCGGCCGACATCGAGGCCGGCAGCCTGGGGGAGCCGCGGGTGGTCACCGATTTCCTCGGCGAGCCCGGCAAGCCGGATGGCATGGCGATGTCGCCGCAGGGCAGCCTGTGGGTGGCGATGTGGGGCGGCGGCGCGGTGCTCGAACTTGCCGCCAATGGCGCAGTCCTGCGGCGGCTGGCGGTGCCGGCGCCGCAGGTGGGCAGCCTGTGCTTCGCCCCGGATGGGCGCCTGTTCATCAGCACCGCCAGGGCCCGGCTGAGCGCCGATGCGCTGCAGCGGGCACCGGCGTCGGGCGGGCTGTTTGTCGCCAGGCCCTGAGGGTTGCCGGCGCAAACTTGCGCAGGTACCTGATTGCATGCACAATATGCGGCTCGCTGTGTCCGGAATTCTCCGGGCCGGTGGCCGGGAACACGTCATCTGGCCACCCTTGTCAGCGTAACTCTTTGATTCCCATGACGCGTGGCGGGTAACCGCCGGGGCCGCCGTCTTCCTGGCTAAGGAAGTCATCAACATTACCGAGGTGCGCAATGTCCCGCGTATGCCAAGTTTCCGGCAAGCGAGTGCAGACGGGTAACAACGTCTCGCACGCCAACAACAAGACCCGTCGTCGTTTCATGCCGAACCTGCACGAGCGTCGTTTCTGGGTTGCCAGCGAAAACCGCTGGATCAAGCTTCGTGTTTCCGCGCATGCACTGCGCACCATCGACAAGAACGGCATCGATTCCGTTCTGGCTGAGCTGCGTGCGCGCGGCGAAAAGGTCTGAGGAGTAAACGATCATGGCAGGTAAGCGCGATAAGGTCCGTATGATTTCCTCGGCCGGCACTGGCCACTTCTACACGACCGACAAGAACAAGAAGAACACCCCGGGGAAGATGGAATTCCTCAAGTACGATCCGGTTGTTCGCAAGCACGTGATGTACAAGGAAGGCAAGATCAAGTAATCCTCACGGATTGTTTGAGCTGCTGTTCCAAGCAGAACCCGCCGAAAGGCGGGTTTTGTGTTTCAGTGCCGTGAAAAAAGTTCCCGCCCTGCGAGCATGAATACATGCCCGTGCAGCATCAGGCGAGGGGACTGCATCGCCTACAATCGGGCAGATGAGTGTTATCGATACCCCTGCATTGTGTGATCTGGCCATCATTGGCGGTGGCGCCGCCGGCGTGCTTGCCGCCATCGGCGTGCTGCGTGGCGCAAGCGGGCCGCTGCGCCTGCTGGTGATCGAGCCCAGTCTGCCGCTGGCCCGTGGTGTGGCCTATGCCACCACCCGCGACGAGCACGTATTGAACGTGCCGGCCGCCAAGATGAGTGGCTTTCCTGAACAACCCGAGGATTTCCTCGACTACCTGTGTGAGGCGCAGGCCTTTCCGGCACTGTCGCGGGAACAGTTGGCCGGGCAGTTCGTGCCGCGTCGTTTTTACGCCGACTACCTGCGCCACCGTCTGCAGCAGGCGGTGGACGCCAGTCCTGCGCAATTGGAAATTCTTGCTGCGCGCGTACAGGCGCTGCAGCCCAATGACGAAGGCGTGCTGCTGACCCTGGATTCGGGCCGGCCGTTGCAGGCTGGGCGGGTGATTCTGGCAGTGGGCAATGCGCTGCGGCCGTTGCCGGCGCGCGGTGCCAGTGGCCTGGTCGATGGCAAACGCGTGGAAGCCTGGGATTACCCGTCACTCGACGGCATTGCGGGCAACGCCGACGTGGCGATCATCGGTTCCGGCCTGAGCATGGCCGACAGCGTGGCAACGCTGCAGGCCAATGGTCATCGCGGTCGCATCCATGTGATGTCGCGGCATGCGCTGCTGCCGTTGCCGCATGCCAAGGGCGCTGCGGCCGATTACGATCCCGAGCCTTTGCTGGCGATGAATCTGCGCCAGCGCATGCATGCACTGCGATGTCACGCGGCCGAAGCGGCAACGCGTGATATTCCGTGGCAAAGCGTGATGGAGCGTATCCGTCCGCTGGGTCAACGGCTGTGGCAAACCCTTTCATTCGATGACCAGCGCCGCTTCCTGCGCCATGTGGTGCGCTACTGGGATGTGCATCGCCACCGCATCGCCGCTCCGCTGCATGCGCAGCTGCTGGAGCTGCAGCGGGCCGGTCGCCTGCAGTTGCATCGTGGCCGTCTGGAAACCGCCGTTGCCGAAGGCGCCTGCGTGCGGTTGAGCGCGCAGGATCGCTGGCGTCAGCCGTTGCAGTTGGAAGTGCAATGCGTGATCAACGCCACCGGTGTGGAGATGCGCGCGCAGGCGATGCGCAATCCGCTGCTGCAGCAGTTGCTGGGCAGCGGCGTGGGCCGCGCTGGCCCGCACGGGATCGGCCTGGACACGGCAGCCGACGGCAGCTTGATCGACGCCGATGGCGTGGTCGAGCCGCGCGTGCAGGTGTTGGGCAGCCTGCGCATCGGCAACCTGTGGGAGAGTCTGGCGATTCCTGAATTGCGCGGGCAGGCTGCAGCGGCGGCAAAACAAGCCTTGTAGTGCCGAGCCATGCTCGGCAGAGGCTTTCCAAGCAGGCCCAGGGTATTGCCGAGCCATGCTCGGCAGAGGCCTCCCAGGCAATCCAAATGTAGTGGGGCGGCGGCGAGGGCCGCGGGCGGGCGCGCGGCCGCCAGGCCGCCCGCCGCCGGGCCCGGGCGGGCTGGCTGTGCGGGGGGCGGCCTGGATTCGCG
>NZ_JBRREC010000048.1:0-33912 GCF_056760015.1 Stenotrophomonas sp. STEN029
GCGACAGCAGCGGCTCGGCCGAGCGCACGATGGTCTGCGGGCTGTAGCCGTCGGAATCGGCCACCATCAGCGCGTAGCGCATGTTGGCGCCACTGCCACTGGCAGTGATGTCGGCTTGGCGCATCTGTCTAAAACTGATGCTGGGGGGCGCGGTCCCCCTGGGGGCTGCCGCGCCCGCGTATGCACAGCGGGCAAGTTTGGCTGACCGTGTTGGCGTGCTGGAAACGCAGGTCAACAACAGCCAGGCCAATACCGACATGCTCAATCAGCTGCAGCAGCTGCGTACTGAAATGCAGGCGTTGCAGGGCACGATCGAGCAGCTTCAGCACGAGAACGAACAGCTGAAGCAGCGCAATCGCGATCAGTACCTGGACCTGGACGGTCGCCTCAATCGCCTTGAAGGCGGTGCTGGTGCTCCGGCAGCTCCTGCCACTGGCGCGGTGACGCCTGCCGCTGCGGCCGCAAAGCCGACAGCGGCTGCTGCCGAACGTCCGCCGACGGTACGTGGCGATGCCGGTACGCTGGCCTCGGCCGGTGATGAGCGTGCTGCCTACAATGTCGCGTTCGATGCGTTGAAGGCCGGCAACTATGCCGACTCGGCGCAGTTGTTCCAGAGCTTCCTTGAGTTGTACCCGAATGCTGCCTACACCCCCAATGCCTTGTATTGGCTGGGTGAGAGCTTCTATGCGACCCGTAATTTCAAGATGGCTGAGGCACAGTTCAGCGATCTGGTTGCCCGTTATCCGACCCATGACAAGGCTGCCGGCGGTTTGCTGAAGCTTGGCCTGTCGCAGTTCGGTGAAGGCAACAATGCCCAGGCGCAACAAACCCTGGAACAGGTTATTTCCCGTTTTCCCGGCAGTGATGCGGCCCGTACTGCCCAGGACCGACTGCAGTCGATCCGGCTCGGCCAGCAGCTGCGTTGATGTGGTGCCGCACCGATGGTGCGGCCAACGAATATGAACTCTCCGAGCGCCGCTGTTCCCAGCGAGATCGTGCAGTCGCCGTTGCCGCGACTGAAGATCACTGAAATTTTCCTGTCCCTGCAAGGCGAAGCCGATACTGCCGGCTGGCCGACCGTGTTCGTGCGCCTGACCGGCTGCCCGTTGCGCTGCCAGTACTGCGATACCGCCTACGCGTTCCATGGTGGCGACTGGTGGGACATCGACGATATCGTCGCCGAAGTGCTCAAGCAGGGCGTGCGCCATGTCTGTGTCACCGGCGGAGAGCCGCTGGCGCAGAAGCGCTGCCTGATCCTGCTGCACAAGCTCTGCGAAGCCGGCCTGGACGTGTCGCTGGAGACCTCCGGCGCGCTGGACATCGCCGATGTGGATCCGCGCGTATCACGCGTGGTCGACCTGAAGACGCCGGATTCGGCGGAAATGGCGCGCAACCGGTTGGAAAACATTCCGCTGCTGACCGCCCGTGACCAGCTCAAGTTCGTCATCTGCAGCCGTGGTGACTACGAGTGGGCCAAGTCCATGCTCAGCGAGCACCGTTTGCCGGAGCGCTGCATGGTGTTGTTCTCACCGAGCAAGTCGCAGGTCAGCCCGCGCGAACTGGCCGACTGGATCGTCGCCGATCGTCTGCCGGTGCGCTTCCAGATGCAGCTGCACAAATTGCTGTGGGACGACGCACCGGGTTACTGAGCCGGCGTCGCACCCTCCAATCGTTTACCCCGGCGCGGGACAGCGTGCTGGCTTTCCTCTCCCAACCGGATCATCACCATGAAAAAGAAAGCAGTCGTGCTTCTTTCCGGCGGCATGGACTCAGCCGCCGTCGTCGCCATCGCCCAGGAACAGGGTTTCGAAGTGCATGCCATGAGCGTGCGCTACGGCCAGCGCCACACCTCCGAACTGGAAGCCGCCGCACGCGTAGCCGCCGCCTTGGGCGTGGCCGGGCACAAAGTGGTCGCGGTCGACCTGCGCAGCATCGGTGGCTCGGCGCTGACCGACGACATCAACGTGCCCGAGGCCGGTGCCGGTGACACTATTCCCGTCACCTATGTGCCCGCCCGCAACACCATCATGCTGTCACTGGCGCTGGGCTGGGCCGAAGTGCTGGGTGCCAACGACATTTTCTGTGGTGTCAACGCGGTTGATTACTCCGGCTACCCGGACTGCCGTCCTGAGTTCATCGCCGCCTTCCAGGCGCTGGCCAACCTGGCCACCAAGGCGGGCGTGGAAGGCGCGGGCATCCGTGTGCATGCGCCATTGCAGTACCTGAGCAAGGCGCAGATCGCGCTGGAAGGGCAGCGCCTGGGCGTGGACTTCGGCCTGACTGTGTCCTGTTACCAGGCCGACATGGACGGCAAGGCCTGCGGCCACTGCGACGCCTGCCAGCTGCGCGCCGATGGCTTCACTGCCGCGGGCATGGCGGATCCAACCCATTACGCATGATGTTGTTTTTGCGTTTATTGCGTTAGAATACGCGCCCCGGCTACGGCCGGGTCTTTGTTTGGGCCGTTAGCTCAGTCGGTAGAGCAGAAGACTTTTAATCTTTTGGTCGAAGGTTCGAATCCTTCACGGCCCACCAGCATTGCCAAGGCTTCGGAGCGATCCGGAGCCTTTTTTATTGTCCCGCAGGATGGCGACCGCTCCGCAAGCGGCCTGGACTGGCAGCTCGAGCGTAGCCGGGCAGGCGCAGCGCATCCGGGAGATGTGAGTCCTGTGATCTTGCCGGCTGCCGATGAGAAGCCCCGGGCTGCCCGGGCTACGGTGACGCCGGCAAGGTCGCGGCTTTCTGCCGCAACCTCGGTACGTTACTTCAGCAAGGCCTGCTGGACATCGACGATGCGCACATCGTGCATCTGCTCGAGATAGGCATCCAGATACGCTTTGTGCGAGGCGCCGACCAGCACCAGGGTGCGCATTCCGGGATTTGGCCCCATCAGGTCGCGGATGTTGGCGGCCATGCGCAGGTTGCGGGTCTCCCACGATGTGACATACATGCGCCCGTAACCCTCCGGGGAGGGTTCTTCCAGCGCGGCACCGTAATCGCTTTCGAAGGCCACCGGGGCGACGTCCGGGCCGTTGTCGCGCCGATACATCGCCAGCGCTTTTTCGGGTGTGTCGAGTTGGGATTCCAGGCTGCTGTACAGGGCTGCACGCTGCTTGCTGGCAGGGTTGTCCCACGCCTTGCGGATGGCTTTCACGTAGGCCTTGGGGTCCGGGCCATAGCGGTCGGCACTGTGGTCGTCCATCGGCCAGAGCCGTTGATGGCCCAGCCGCACCGCCAGCTGTGCAGCGATCAGCGTGTTTTCATTGCGACTGCTGCGCAGTGCTTCCAGCGCCTCCACCAGCTCCTGGTTCAAAACGCCCTCCGCGCGCCGCTCTGGCGCTGGCAGGTGCAGCCATTGGACAAGGGCGGAATCGTGCTCTCCGGCAGCGAGGAACTTGGCTGCCAGTTCGCGACGCTGGGCAGCGCTTGGTTGCGCCGGCCAGTTCACCAGCATTCCCTCGGCGGCCGCAGTCGCTGCTGCTACATCCAATCCGGTCGCCTTTGCCGCCGCTGACAGGTCAGGGCAGTAGTCGCTCACCGTCAATGCGTAGCGGGCAGGGTAGCGGCGCAACATGTCGCATTGCTGTCCCGAGACTGTCTCGACGGCGATGGCCTGTGGCTGCCACGCCGCCAGGCGGTCGAGCAACGGGGCAAGCGCCGACGGATCGAAGGCTTTCGGCAAACCCGCCAGATGTGCAGTGGCGAGCACTGCGACTTCGTTCTGTGTTCCATGTCGAGGCCCCTTGTGTGCGCCAGGAACAAAAGGCTGTGCCTGTCCGGCTTCTGCCTGGGTTGCTGCCGCCAACAGTGCGCAGATCAATACGCCTCGTCCCCACATGCCCTGCATCACACCCTGCTGCATAGAACCTGCCGATTGAGCGCTTGATAGGCGCGAAGTTGCGCAGATTCCTTCTCCAGCAAGCCTTTGTCAACGTCAGGCAGGATTGCGCCACCAGGCCTGCGGTTCGCGCTCACCGGAACCAATCATGGAACCAATGCGGGCGATGGCAGCCGGCTGCTGGTGTGGCTTGTGACCGTGTTCGCCGTTGGTGGAACCGAGGGGGCTTGAAGATCACTCGGCACTGCAGTGTGAACGCACAGTGCCAGCCGCCGTGGTTGGAAGTCGCCGGGTCTGGTTCTAATATGCGGCATGCACCATTGGTTGCCCCGGTGGGCGTCCAGGCACTGGGGACAGGGTTGAGCAAGCAGATCACGCAATTACTGCACCGATGGCAACAAGGCGACATGGATGCGCGCGAGCATCTGTTCGAAGCCTTGTACTCGGATTTGATGGTGATTGCGCGCAACCGCTTGTCGCAGCAGACCAGCGGTACCCTGCAGCCAGCCGCGCTGGTCAACGAATCGCTGATGCGCCTGCTCGGCAGCGACGCGGACTACAAGGACCGCGCTCACTTCGTCGCCATTGCAGCGTTGAAGATGCGCTCGGTACTGGTCGACCACATGCGCGCACGCGCGGCAGACAAGCGCGGTGGCAATGCCGAGCAGTTGACTCTGTCCTACGCTGATCAGGTGCCGGACGATGCAGCTGTCGGCCATGACGTGCTGGCCCTGCACCAGGCCTTGAATCAACTGGCCGAACTTGAGCCGCGTGCAGCGAGCACGATTGAACTGACCTACTTCGGTGGCATGAGTCGTGATGAGATCGCGCTGGTGCTGGATGTATCCGCTCCAACGGTTGACCGCGACCTGCGCTTCGCGCGGGCCTGGTTGAACCGGCAGCTGCGCTGATCAGTGACGGCGGCGGTGCGGTGATGGCGACGGAGCGTTGGCGGCAGGTTCGTGAGCTGTTCGATGCCATCTGCGAGCTGCCGCGCGAGCAATGGCAGCAGGCACTCGACACAGGCAGTGATGACCCTGCGGTGCGCGAGGAAGTGTTGCAGCTGCTGCGCTCACAGACCGTGGGCCTGAGCCGGGTCAGCAATCGTCTGGATACCGCGCTGGCGCGTGCCTTGGCGCCGGAACTGGGCGTGGGTGAGCGGCTCGGGCCATGGCGGCTGACCGAACGCATCGCACATGGCGGCATGGGTACCGTGTTCAAGGCTGAGCGCGCCGATGGTCTCTACCAGCGCACGGTTGCCATCAAGCTGTTGCATGGCATGCCGGGCGCCACCGAGGTGGAACTGCTGGGCGCGGAGCGGCAGGTGCTGGCTGGTCTGCAGCTGTCCAATGTCGCGCGCCTTTACGATGGTGGCACCACGCCGGATGGCCATCCGTATCTGGTGATGGAATACGTCGACGGCGTGCCGCTGGATGTTTGGTGCGCCGAGCAGGCATTGGGCCTGCAGCAACGGCTTGCGCTGTTCCTGGAGATCTGCAGCATTGTGCAGTCGGCACATGAACAGCTGGTGCTGCATTGCGATCTCAAACCGCCCAACGTGCTCGTGCAGGCCAATGGCCAGCCTGTGTTGCTGGATTTCGGCTTGGCGCGCCTGCTCAATGAGGCGCGCGACAAACGCGATTCGGGTTACTGCACGCCGGGCTATGCAAGCCCGGAGTTGATTGCCGGGCATTCCGTCGGTGCCGCCAGCGATGTCTACAGTCTTGGTGTGATGTTGCTGGAGCTGCTGTCGACACAACCGTCGATGCGCGAGGCGCAGAACACGGGTGAGGCATTGATTGCGCCCAGCGCCAATACACCGGCTGATCTGCCTTGGCGGCGCCGCCTGCGTGGCGATCTGGATGCCATCGTCGCACGTGCATGCGCCAGCGACATCTCCCTGCGCTACCGCTCGGTCGAGGCCTTGATGGCCGATCTGCGCCGCTATCTGGAGATGCAGCCGGTATTGGCGCGTAACGGCGGCCGCCTGTATCACCTCGGGAAAGCGCTGCGCCGGAACTGGCAAGGTACGGCGATAGGCGCGGGTGCAACCGCGTTGCTGGCGGTGTTCGTATTTGGTTTGTGGGAGACCCGGCGGCAGGCGCAGGAAGAGGCGGTTGTGGCGCAGCAGATCAGCAACTTCATGGTTGGCATGTTCGAAACCGCTGATCCGTTCCTTCGCACCGAGCGCGGTGCCGAGGAGTTGAGTTCGCGGCAACTGCTGGACAAGGCCGTACTGCAGGTTGCGCGGGATCTGGCGGATGCGCCGGCGCAGCTGGCGCGGATGCGCGCCGTGCTGGGGGTTGCCTATCAGAATGCTGGTGCTTCGCATCAGGCCGACACGCTGTTGCAGCAGGCCTACGCTGGCTTCATGGATCCGCGTGTGGCGCGTCCGCTGGATGCGGCGAATGTGCTGGCGGATCTGTCCGTGCAGAAGACCCTCGATGGCGATGGTGGGCGCGGCCTGCAGTTGGCGGTGCAAGGTCTGGATCTGATTGGAAGCAAGGCCCCGGCGGTGGTGCAGGCACGTCTGTACAGCGCAAAGGGGTTGGCGCTGTTGAACCAGCAGCATTTTGATCTGGCCGAAGCGGCCTTCAACAGTGCAACGGCGCTGTATCAGGATGTGGAGGGCGTGGACGTCGGTGCCGAGACCAGCGAGCTGCTGTACAACAAAGGCCTGATGTACCTGCGCTGGGGACGGCAGTCATCGGCGGAACACGAGTTCCGGCGGCTGCTGGACAATCTGCATGGCCGTCGGACCAGCTTGGCGTTGGCGGCGGAAACACGGCTGGCGCAGATACTGCGCGAACAGGGCAAGTACGAACAGGCGCTGCCGCTGCTGCAATCAGGAATGCAATATGCGCTGGAGTTGTACGGCGCAGAGAACAGCTTTGTCCGCGTGCAGTACGACGGATTGGCCGACCTGTACCGGGATTCCGGTGACTACGCGGCGGCTGAGCAGCATTACCAGAAACGGAATGCCTTGAGCGCACGTCTGGATGGACAGGACTCGGTCGAGTATTCGATGGGTCTGTTCAATTACGGTTCGTTGAAGGTGCTGCGCGGCGAACTGGCGGCGGGCGAGGCGCTGTATCGACAGGCGTGGATGATCCGCAAGCAGAAACTGGGTGAGGACTCGCCTACCAGCCTGCGTGCAGAGAGCGAGTTGGGGCGCCTGCTGATGCGTGATGGTCGGATGGGCGAGGCGGGCGGGCTGCTGATGCACGCCGACAAGGGGCTGAGCCAGAGTTTGCCGGCCGATGCACCTGGTCGCGTGCAGGCCCATTTGAACCGGATCGATTGGCATGTGCGCAGCGGACAGTTGGCCCAGGCGCGGCAAATGCTGGAACAAATGGACTCACCGGTTGCCGAGGAGCTGCAGCTGCGCTGGCTGGGAATCCGTGCCGATCTTGCGATGCGCTTGGGCGAAGGAGAGCAAGCGTTGGCGTTGCGCAGGGCTGCGCTGGAGTTTGCCGGCAGCAAGCAGGGCAAGGACAGCGCAGCCGTTGCCGAGACCGGTCTGGCCCTGGCCGAGTCATTGCTGCAATTGGGACACGCGCGCCTGGCCAAGGAAGAACTGCAGCGTGTGCTGCTGCTGATAGGGCGGCAGCAGGTTGCCGGCTCGCCGGATCGGCGCAAACTGGACGGCTTGCTGCTGTTGGCCGAGCAGAATCTTGGCGCGCGTTAGCAGCTGAGGGTATTGAAGGCAGCCGCGTCAGGTTTACGGGTGATGTGCACTGCCGTATCAGCGAAGGGATCTTTCCAAGCTGTTGATATATTCCGATTTATTGCCGCGCGCGGGATCCGGCGAGTCTGGTGTTGACGCGCTCCGTGGACCGCCGTGCGGCGTTTCCACGCGATGAATCTGGCGTGTCCACGGCAGGTGTCTTGGCTGGCTGTGTTGTGTTTTACGAAAAATTTACAAAAATTAATTGGCGCCAGTGACGGATGTCCCACTTTTTTTTGGATTCGTGATTGGATGCGGACGCTTTTCCCGGTTTCTTCTAGTGAGGGTTACTTTTTCCATCACAGGGGAGCGCCATGAAGCAGCTGTTGATCTATGACCGTCCGGTTCAGTTGAATCGGGTTGCCCATCGCAACCATCGGGTGGTTGCCAACGACGGGGACTTCCGATTCGCCTCCAGCCTCAATTCCGTACCGCTTGCCTGCGTGGAGTTTGCCCGCGCCGCACGCGACTACCCGATTGTGTTTGCCGGCAACAGCGCTGACAGCGTGGTACCTGCCGCATTGCTGGGCCTGCGCAGTGGCCAGAACCTGATGGTGAATGCCGAGGGGCGTTGGGTCGAGGGTGCTTATGTACCGGCATTCCTGCGTCGCTATCCGTTCGTACTGGCCGAGCAGGATGCGCAGGGCAGCGATTTTACCGTTTGCCTGGATGCGGCATTCGAAGGTCTGCGGGAAGGCGGCGATGAAGGCGCGGCGTTGTTCGACGAAGAAGGCAACGACAGTGCCGTGCTGTCAAACGCGCTGGAGTTCCTGCAGGAATACCAGGTGCACCTGGCACGTACCCGCGGCCTGACGACTGCTTTGGTCGCGCACGATCTGCTGGTGTCCAAGCAGGTGAATGTGCAGACGGCAGCTGGCGAAACCTTCTCGCTGGACGGCTTTTTCGTGGTCGACGAGCAGAAGCTGCGCGAGCTCAAGGGCAAGGCTTTGCAGGATCTTGCCAAGTCCGGTGACCTGGGCTGGATCTACGCCCACCTGTTGTCACTGGGCAATGTCGAAGTATTGAGCCGGGTGCTGGACAAGCAGGCATCGCCTGCAGCCACGCACTGACACCTGCTTTGCCCCCGATTGATTGATCCATGCGCGGCCGCATCAGCGGTCGCGTATCCGCCTATCTGAGTGCTGCCGCCTGGCAGCGGCGCACCCTGGAGCTGCCATGAACCGCATTGACGCAACCAACGCTGCCAAGACCCTGCACGCCAGGACGAAAAGCGATCCCAAGCTGCGCCCGGCGGGCCTGGCAGTGGCGATTGGTTCGGTGCTGGGGCTGGCACTGCCGGTTGGGCTGGCGACAGCCGCATCGCCCCCGGGCGTTACCGACGTCACCAAACGCGGCGATACGGACACGGACATCGTCGCGAATGGGAACGTCACGACGGTGACTACCAAGACCATCAACGGCGGGGTGGCCTTCAACTCGTTCAGGGACTTCAAGGTTGCGCAGAACGATGTGGTCAACCTGGTGCTGCCGTTCACCGATCTGGCCAACAAGGAAGGGAGCCAGATCAACAATCTGGTCAATCTGGTCTGGGACTCGAAGATCTACATCAACGGTACCGTGAACAGTCTGCTCGACAGCACGGGTGCAATCGGTGGTCGTGTCTTCTTCGTCGATCCCATGGGAATGGTGGTTGGTGACCAGGGTGCACTCAACGTTGGCTCGTTGAGCGTGGCGACGCCAAGGGCGGATGTCATGGGTGACATCTTGGCCGGCGGCGGGGCGTTGAAGCGTTTGATGGCCGGGACCTTGTCACCGGAGCAGATCAGCGCGGACGGTGAGGTCAGCATTGACGGCAAGGTGCACGCCCGCAATGGCGTGCGCGTGCAAGCCCGCGCGATCGATGTGACCGGCACCATCCTTGTCGCCGTTCCGGCCAATGAGACCCTGAGTGGTGCGTTCAACCTGCAGCGCGAAGACGTCGCGGTGAATACCGGCGGCGACGATGCCAAGCTTGTGCTGGTGGATGATGGCAACGGCCAGATCCAGCTGCGCGCGGCCGCCGTCGTCGACACCGGATTGGCCCTGAGCAAGGATGCCACTGCCACGGTCACCATCGGTTGCGACGCCGCGCAGCCCGGTTGTGACAGCAGCGAGCGCGCCAGCCTGATCGCCAATGACATCGAGTTGACTGCATTGGCCAAGGTTGACTCGGGCTACAAGAACCCGGACAACACGCCGGATGGCATCCTGCAGAACGTCGAGGACAGCCTGGTCGACATCAGCGCCGCTGGTGACTTGTTGCAGACTGCGGCCGAGCTTGGCGCGGAAAAGGCGCTGGGGGGGCAGATCGCCTTCCTGCGCGCGAACAGCACTGCCCAGGTGCTCGTCAACGGCAATGCCGATCTCACCGCGACAGCGAACGCTACTGGCAAGCAAGGCGATATTGCATTGCATGCAAGCACGATGCAGCTGATCGACAACTCGGCCGCGGGAAAATCGTACGAAAAGAAGGACGTGCCGGTTCTGGACGACCAGGGCAACCCGGTGAAGAACCCGGATGGTACTCCCAAGACCCAACCTGAAACCCACTATCTGAGCCTTGGTGCAACCTATGCGCAGATCAACGCAACGACCGATGCCATCATCCGCTCCGGCGCTGGCGTAAAGGCGGACGGCGCGGTCTCGGTCAAGGCCGATGCCGATACCCGCTTGAAGGTTGCGGCGCAGTCGTTTGCAACCAACAACACTGCGGCTGGTTTCACTGCGGCGATCAGCAACGTGCACGTGAACACCACTGCCAGCATCGAGGCGTCCACGGCGGTGCTGAATGCAGGCAGCGTGAACGTATCGGCGGTCAATACCTCGTCGCTGGAAACCTCGGCGACAGCGTACTCGGATGCAACCGGCAAGGTCGGCCTGGCCGGCGCCGTCAGTCTGCAGGACATCAGCGCGACTGCGACCCTGGCGCGTGACGTCGATGCCAGCGGCAACGTCACCGTGCAGGCGGCGAGTGTTACCAGCAAGAACAGCACCACCAGCCTGGTCGATGCGCCGCCGAAGGAAAAGAAGAACGAGGACAAGAGCGATGATGCGGGCTCCAGCGGCGACAAGCTGATGGAGCTGGTGCAGTCCTTCGCCGGCAAGGGTATCGCTGCAGCGCAGAAGAAGGTGTCCGGCGACAACGGATCGCAACCCGGAGGTGGAACCGGTGGCGGGACGCCGAGCACGCCTTCACCGTTTCGCCTGGGCGGTGCCATCAGCTACGTCGGTGGCAGCCATACGGCCAATGCCACGATTGGCAGCGGTGCGAAGGTCACCGCCGGCGGCGACGTGGTGGTGGACAGCCAGGTCATCGATGCACAGATCGCCAACCATGCACTGAGCAACATCCAGGGCCAGGGCAAGAGCAATGACGGTTCGGCATTCACCTTGTCCGGTGCGGTAACCATCGCCGACCTCGAGCATGATGCATCGACGCTGGTCGGGAGCGGCGCTGCGCTTGAGGGCGCGCATGTCGGACTGGGCTCGAATGTCACGTTGCCGCGCGATTTCAGCGCGCTGCAGGCGGCGCAGCCGAAGTTCAGCAGCTTCGACGCGTTCAAGGATTCGCTCACCGCAGCCAAGACGCTGATCAGCGATCCTTCGGATCTTTTCACTTCCTACGGTTCGGCCAAGGGATCGGCGGATTCCGTCGCCTTGGGCGGCGTGGTCAGCTATTTCCGTACCAGGAACGCGGCCAGCACCAGTGTGGCCAGCGATGCGCACATCACCACCACCGCCACCGATGGCAAGGCGTGGACGGCGGCCCTGGATGCCAAGGATGAAGCGGGCAAGCAGATCACACGCAGCTTCGACAAGGACGCGGTGGTGCGGGCCAGGACCGAGATTACCGCGATCCATGCAGCCGGTGATCTGGGCCTGACGCTGAAACGTGTGTCCGCCGGTAACGGAGGTACCGCGGTAGGCGGAAGCGTCGGCTACATGGACTATGAGAATTCGGCGACTGCGCTGGTCAACGACGGCGCGGTGATCAACAGCCATGCATTGGAAGTTTCCGCCGAGAACAAGGAGACCATCGTCTCGCTGGCATTGCAGTCGGGTCAGGGCGGTAGCATCGGAGTCAGCGGGACCGCGTCGGCGCTGGACCTGGACAGCCACACGCTGGCCGGCGTGAGCAACAAGGCCAGCGTCATCGCCAGAAGCGTGGACGTGAAGGCGGATGAGGACCTGTTCGTGTGGTCGGTGGCCGGCGCGGTGGCGATGACTGACAGCCTGTCGGTTGGCGCCAGCGTGGCTTACCAGCAGATGGACACCGATACGCGCGCCTTCGTCGGTGCCATCCCGGATGATTTCAAACAGGGGACATCTGCCGCGACTGCTGGCAGCATCTCCACCAACGCATTGGCGGTGAACGCGACAAGCGAGGGGCTGACAGGGGCGGTGGCCGCCGCCGGCGCGATGGTCAGCAGCAAATCGCAGAAGGAAGAGGACCAGAAGGCGCAGCAGGCGCTGGCGGACAAGGAGAACGGTGAGAACCCCGGTTTCTTCGACAGCCTCAAGGCACGTGCCAGCGACAAGGTTGCCGGGTTGGAGTCGATGGCCGGCGGTCTGAAGAAGATAGGTGGCGACAAGGTTTCCGGCTACTTCGACAAGGCCAAGGGCCTGCTCGGCAGCAAGGATGCCCCGCAGAGCGATTCCGGTCCGATCAACCAGCCCTCGTTCGGAGTGGCGATGTCGGGCAGCGTCACCATCAACCGCATCCGCCAGAACACCAAGGCGGACATCACCTCGGCGACCGTGCATGGACTGGATACGGTCAGCAAGCTGGACGTCAACGCGCTGAACAAGACGCTGCTGGTGAGCATCAGCGGCGCCATCTCCATCACCAAGGCAAACTCGGATAACAGCAGCGGCAGCGCCGCCATTGCCGGTGGCGTGGCCTATGGCGATATCGCCAATACAACCGTTGCCGGTGTGGTTGGCAGCACGCTGGACAATGCCGGCGATGTGTCCATCACCGCGCGCAACGAGAACGAGCAGGTCAACGTCGGCCTGGGTGTTGGCATCAATGCCTCCAGTGACCAGAGCACCGCTGCCGCGGCCGCGGTGTCGGCGACGGTGGCGATGTCGAAGAACAACACGACCGCTAGCCTGGAGGGAACAACCCTGGGCAGCAGTGCCGCCGGCTACAACGTTGGCGTGAAGGCAGTCAACGAGTCGAAGATCGGCAATGGTGGTGGCGCGCTGTATGGCGGTGGCAAGGTCGGCATGGGCATTGCCGTGACCTATGCGGACATCGCCGACAAGACCGCCGCGTCGATCAGCGGCGGCAGCATCCGCGAGGCAGGGGACGTGCAGGTGATCGCTGCCGATGCTTCGCGGATCATTGCTGCGGCCGCGGCAGGCGGTGTCTCGAAGGAAGCCAACAACATCGGCCTGGCCGGTTCGGTGGTGATCAACCAGATCGCCAACCAGACCACTGCAACGATCAGCGGCGGCGCGGACATCGCGTTCTCCGGCACGCTGGACACCTACGCCGGTACCGCGCGCATCACCGACGTGCGTGCCACCGACGACGGCTGCTCTTCGGCCATGGGCATGGATTATTGCGGCTCGGCCATCGGCGGCGTGACCGCCAATGCCAACGCGGACACCGAATCCAGCAGTGATACCAACGTGGCGGCGATCGAGCGCAACGAGGCGCGCAGTTCGATCATCGCGGTGGCCGGCATGGTGCAGGTCAGCGACAACAATGCCGGCGTTGCGTTCGGCTACAACAGCATCAAGAACAGCCACGTGGCATCGATTGCCGGGGCCAACATCAACAAGTTGAGCGGTGCCACCGGCGGCGATATCGCCGTCACCGCCGAGGACCATGCCGATATCCTGGCGGTCAGTGCCGGCCTGGGCGTCAGCACCGGCAAGTTTGCTGGCGTGGGCAGTGCGTCGTACAACCAGATCAGCAACACCACCGCGGCGCTGGTCGGCGTGGATGCAGCAGGAAATACCGCAACGACGGTGTTGAACGGAACCTCGGTCCGGCTGGATGCCAGCGATGCGGCATATATCGCCTCGCTTTCAGGTGCGGTGACCGCAGGCGCCAAGGTGGCGGTGGGTGCGGCATTGACCATCAACGAGATCGGCAGCAAGACCAGCGCGACCGCGCGCGGCGCGGACCTGAGCGCAAGCGGTGAGGTGACGCTGGATGCACAGAACCAGGCGAAGATCCTCTCTGCTGCGATCGCTGGCGGTGGCGCCGGAAATGTCGCAGTGCAGGGTTCGGTGGCCTGGAGCACGATCGGCAACAACGCCAGCGCCGATCTCATCGGCGGTGAGGTGACTGCCGCCAACATCTCGGTCGGCGCGGAGAACACCTCGAAGATCCAGACGCTGTCCGGCGCCGTTGCTGGCGCAGGTACGGCCGCGGTCGGCGCGGCCATCAATGTTGGCAGCATCTCCGATACCACTCACGCCGGCGTGAGTGGCACAAAGGTCAGTAGCGGCGATCTGGACGTGAGCGCGATTGCCGATTCCACCATCAAGACGCTGGCTATTGCCGGCGCCGCCGCAGGAACCGCGGCGATTTCGGCGAGCAACAGCACCAACCTGGTCAACAACACCACCGACGCCACCATCACCGACCTGCAGCTGAAGGGGGATGGCGTGGTTGGCGAGGTCACGGTCAATGCCGGGACCAAGGGGGCTGCCTACTCGCTGGCCGGTGCGCTGGCCGGTGCGGGCAGCGTGGCGGTGGGGGCGGCCAGCAGCGTCAACCTCATCGGTGGCACCACCTCGGCAAGTGTCACCGGCTCGCGGCTGGACAAGGCGACCGGCCTGGATATCGAGGCCGGTTCCACCAACCTGGTCCGCACTGCCGCTATCTCCGGGGCGGGTGCGGGCAGCGTCGCGGTGGGCGGCAGCGTCACCACCAACATCGTTACTTCCGACACCTCGGCGCAGCTGCAGGACACCCGGCTCGACAGCAATGTCGCCGATGTGCGCGTGCACGCCAAGGATGGTCGCAGCATCGATTCCCTCGCTGGCGGCGGCGCCGTTGCAGGCAGCGTGGGTGTCGGCGCGGCGATCGCGTTCAACCAGATCGGCGGCAGCACGACGGCAAGCCTTGTCGGCGGTGGCAATGGCTACCAGGTCCATGCGAAGAACGTCGAGGTCTCGGCGGAAGCAACCAACGCGGCCGGCAATGGTGGTGCCAACATCCGTACAATCGCCGCCGGCCTTGGCGGTGGCGGTGCGGTTGGCGGCGCGGGTTCGGTCGCGGTGAACCTGATGGAGGGCCAGGTGCAGGCGCGCATCGCCGACGGCGCCGATGTGATTGCCGACGGCGACGTGAGCGTGCATGCGAACCAGCAGCAGGGTATCGACGTGCTGGCCGGCAGCGTCGCGGTGGGGGCAACCGCCGGTATCGGCCTGGGCACGGTGGTCAACCTGATGACCGGCAAGACACTGGCGCAGATCGATGGTGCCGGGACCAAGGTCAGCGCGTTGGCATGGAACGGCGGTCAGGGTGTGTTGGTGGATGCGGCAACCAGCCAGGCCATCAATACCCTGGGAGTCAGCCAGGCGATCACCTTTGCGCCGATCAGCGGACAGACGCTGTCGGTGATGGCCGGCGTGAACGTGATCGGTACCCAGACCGAGGCAAGCATCAGCTCTGCGGCGATCAACAAGCATGACCTGAGCAACTGGGCAGGAACGTGGCTGCCTGCGCGCGGCACGCCGACGCCGGGCACGGGGAGTGGCGGGGGTGCCGACAGCACGGCCGAGTTCGACTTCTACAGTGCCTTGGCGCAGGGTAGCGACAGCCAGGACGTGAAGGTCAAGGCCAGTAGCGACGTGAGTGCAAGCTCGCTGGTGATCGGTGCCGCGGCGGGCGCCGGCGGCAGTGCTTCCGGTGCGGCATCAAGCACGGTGCTGCAGACAGCGACGAAGGCGCGGATCCAGAACGCGGATATCGCCGCCAGTGGCGACATCGCCGTGGATGCCCGTGGCAGCCAAACCGCGCAGACCACCGTAGCCGGCCTGGCGGCCGGCCTAGCCGGCGGTGCAGGCACTGGCGTGGTCAATGTGTTCTCCAGCAATACGGATGCGTCGCTGAGCGGCGGTAAGACCGTTGGCGCCAGCCTGGCGGTGAATGCGATCAATACGGTGGACAGCCGCATCAACGCCGGTGCAGGTGCCGCGGGCGGAGCGGCGGTTGCCGGCACGCTGGTGGTGAACATGGCGCAGACGCGCACCGGCGCAAGCATCGGCGGCTCCGGTGTGAACACGGTGATCGACGTGGATGGTGGCGTGGGCGTAGCCGCACATACCGATACGCGCTTCGAGAATACCGTGGTCAGTGGTGCGTTGGCCGGTGCTGCCGCCGTGGCGGGCATGGCCCAGTTCCAGCAGATCGCCAACACCACCGAAGCCACCATCGTGGATGCCAGCATCGACGCCGGTGACGTGGATGTCGACGCGCTTGAGGAACTGGCCATCAAGGCCAACAGCGGTGTGGTGGCCGGAGGATTGGGAAGCGGCGTGGGGGCGGCGGCCAACATCACGCTGCTGGGCAGCAAGGTGGCGGCCACGGTCAGTGGTGGCAGCATTCGCAGCGGCGGTGAAGTGAACGTCGACGCGGCTTCCATCCGCGACATCACGATGATGACCGCCACTGCTGGCATCGGCATGAGCACCGGCATCGGTGGTGCAGCATCGGTGCTGCTGTCCGGCGTAGGTGATATCGGCGACGTGCTGGGTGAAGTGTCCGGCACCAAGGGGGCGGTGGACAGCCTCGCGTCCGGACAGAAACTGGATGCCAGCGTGACGGGTGACGCAGCGCTGGCGGACAAGCTGGACAGCAGCCACCTCGCACAGCTCAATGGCGCCACGTCCAACAGCCTGCTGACGCTGGGGGGCAAGCAGGACCAGGTGATCGCCGCGATCAAGGGGGCGAACGTCGAGGCGAGCCGCGTCGACGTCAATGCCGAGAGCCAGTTGAAGGCCAGCAACACCGCGGGCGCGCTCGCGGCGGGTGCGCTCGGTGCAGGTGGTGCGGTTGCCTACAGCGGCATGTTTGGGCAGACCTCGGCGGCGATCGAGAACGGGACCGTACGTGCTGGGAATATCCAGGTCGCGGCCAAGAGTGGCGCTGACAACGGCCAGCCAAGTTCGACGGTGAAGGCAATCGCGGGTGCAGCCGGGCTGGTTGGCCTGGGCGCGGCGGTTGCGTGGAATGACTTCGGGCAGACCACTACGGCGTCGGTGTCGGGCAACCTCAATGCCACCGGCCAGGGCGGTGGTCTGGATATCTCGGCATCGGACCGGAGCCGTGCCAGCGTTGAGGCGACCGGCGCCGCCGCGGGTGCATTGGCGGCAGGCGCAGTGATCGCACATGCTGCCCGCAATTCGACGGTATCGGCCACGGTGGGAGCAGGCTCTTCGCTGGGCGGTTTCCAGCAGGTCGGGTTGAATGCGCTGCACGGCGGTGGCGTCGAGGCCACTGGCATCGGCGCCGTTGCCGGTCTGGCCGGCGCGGCCAATGCGGTGGTGGTCCTGGCCAAGGACACCAGCAGCGTGAATGCCGGCGTTGGCGATGATGCGAGGATCATCACCAAGGGGACGGGCGTTGCCGGCCCGGCGGTAGGAGATGGATCTTCGCTGCAGGTCGTGGCCAGCTCCGATGCCACGGTAGGTGCCACCGGCTTGGGTGCGACCGTGTCTGCCGGCGCGGCAGTGGGCGCAGTGGTGGTCAATGCCGAGGCGAAGGCCGACGTGCTGGCTGCGCTCGGTAACAAGGTAAACGTGAGCGGTGACGGCAACGTCAGTGTCAAGGCGACGCGGGGAGCGGCGCTGGGCACGGGCGCAGGTGTATCCGCGGCGGCCACCGCAGGTGCGGGCGGCATCTACTTTGCCGCCAATGCCGCGGTTGCCAACGCCGGCGACAACAGCGTGACCAGGGCCCTGGTCGGCAACGACGTCGTCATCGGTAGCCACGGTGACTTCATCGTGGCAGCTGACAGCACCACGCGACAGGACGCGCAAGCCACCGGCATCACCATCGGTGGGCTGGCGCTGGGTGCGGCGGTGGCCAATGCCAGCTCCGACACCCGGACCATCGCCGCCATCGGTGATCGCATCAGTGGCACGCATGCCGGCACCACGGCCGACCCGCTGCAGATGATGGGCAAGCTGGCGGTGACTGCAAACGGCAACGACAGCAACCTGGCCAGCACCTTCGCTGGTAGCGGTGGCCTGATTTCCGGTGCTGCCAGTGCGGCGGGCACCAATGGCACCTCGGTTGTGGACGCGAGCATCGGCAGCAATGCCGGCAATGGCAAGGGCCTTCTGGCTGACAGCATCGTTGTGGCGGCGACACACCAGGCCGGCTATGGCGGCAGCGCGGATTCAACCAATGCTGCCGTTGCCGGTGCCAGTGGTTCAAAGGTGCGCAACGTGGTGGACAGCACGGTGACCGCGACGCTGGGAAGCGGTGCGCGCCTGTTTGCCGGCCACGGTATGGGCATCACTGCCGACAACCTGTTCAAGAGCCTGTTGGATGGCCCGGCGGTGCAGGCCGCCGCCGGCGGCGTGATCAATGGCAGCGCGGCGTTGCTGGAGACGCAGCTGACCGGCAGGACAGTGGCCAGTGTTGGTGACAACGTATTGCTGCAATCGGGTGTCGCCAACGGCGGCGGTGCCAACAACCTCGACATCGTTGCCCGCACCAAGGCAGTGGCGGTGGACAAGGCGCAGCTGTCGACTGGCGGTGCCATCCAGGTTGCAGTTGTGGATACGAAGATGGATGCCGACTTCAGCAACCAGGTGAGCGTTGGCAACAACGCCAAACTGGCGAGCTTGGGCTACCTCAACCTGGGTACTACCACCACCGGCTCACTGAACAGCCAGGCGCTGGTCAATACCTGGGGTCTGGCAGCGGTAGGCGCGGCGCATTCGAAGGTGGACGCCGACGTCATCGAGAGCGTCGACGTCGGGACTGGCGCAACCCTGTCATCGGTGCAGAACGCCTACCTGTCCGCAGGCAAGGACGGCACCGGATTGATGGAGAGCAACCTGCTGACCAATGCCGGCGCGGAGGGTTACGTACGCGGGCTGATCGCGATACCGACGGTTTCCGCCGATGCTGCCACCCGCGCGCAGATGGGGGTGAGCCTGGGTAAGGGTTCGACGTTGAACAGCTCTGGCGACATCTACGTGGGTGCCTGGGGCGACTATTTCGCGCAGCAGGCGAGTGGGCGCGCCACGGGCTACCAGCTGGGCTTCATCCCCGTGACCATCAACCGTTCCTCGCCCTCTGGCGCAGGAACAGTGGCCAGCAACGTGGCGATCGACGGCAAGGTGGTTGCGGGCACCGCGACCGATGTGCGCGTCGGGATCACGGGTGGTTTCAACTGCAGTGCCGATATCGGTATCGGTTACGCCTGCATGACGGTCGCCCAGCTCAAGCAACTGGACAGCAGCTTCGATCCAGGTGAGGTCGTCAACGACAACGAGCAGGTCGTGCTGATCGACGATATCTATGCGGCGGGTGCAGATGTCTATCTGAAGGGCACCAACATTCGCATTGGTAGTACCGGATCGGTAGCCGCGCATGGTGCACCGTCGGTGGATATCGTCAACGACTCGGCCTACCACCTGGCGTTCGGCAACATCTACATCCCCGACTACGCCGGCGGCAACGTAGTGGTTGCGGGCACGGTCAACAGTGGCTACGAGCGCATCAGCGGCAGCAGCTCAGGTGCCAAGCCGCATATCAACATCAACGGCAACTATACGCAGGGCAGTGGCACCTCGATCCTGCAGATGGGCGTGGTTAACAGCATCGGTGCCGATGTCCGCTACGAGTCCAAGGCCGGCTCCATCGTCAGCGGGCCGGTATACGCGGCAAGCTTCAACACGTTCGCGCCGAACGGCACCTTCACGTTCAAGAACAAGAATCTGGACAAGACCGTAGCTTCGTCCGAGGGGCTGTGGGCAAGTTACCTGCAGGGGCTGCTTGGCAGCGCCTATGGCAATGCCGACCTGGTGGCCGGTCTGCTGGCCAACCTGCAGTACAAGAACGGCGCCACCAATACCGAGCAGCTCAACAACAACCTGCTGAAGCAGCCGGGCGATGTTAACTATGGCGGTACTGCCATCATCGTCTACGGTGCATGTTTGCCGCATGTGGGCGGCTCGCGCTGCGGCACCAACCAGCCGGGGTATGGCGACTACACGACGTTCCCATACAACTACAAGAATTCAATCAAGATCCCAACCGTCGCCTACGTCGATAAGCTGAGCGGGAACGCGAGCTATTCGCAGAACGGTGCCATCGCGGCGGACAACAGTGCGATTCGCGCCCGCGAAGTGAACATCACGGCCCGGTATATCGATGTCAACGGCAAGATCGAGGCCGGTGCGGGCATCGACTGGTCGCTGAAGATCAGCGATGACACCAATGCAAGGAACTGGCTGGCTTGGGCGGATACACAGAGCGGCGTGCTGTCGGTGCCAGGTTCTATGGTGACCACGATTGGTGCAGCGTCCAACCTGATCTCGGTCAAGTACGACACAGCGGCTAAGCGCTTCATTGTCGATGACGTCAATGCCTCCGGCGGTGGCAAGGTGATGTTGGACGGCATGATCGTCAGCACCACCAACAAGGGCAAGATCAACGTCACCAGCGGCTTCGGTCAGGTGAAGGTGGATGTTGGCCTTGGTCGTGACGTCCAGCTGAGTGGCATGAATGTGGCGACCGGCCAGGATGGCGTGGTGCAGATCATCGACCGGCTCAAGACCAGCCTCGATGGCAAGGCAGCGTACTCCGTGTGGTATGTGCAGCGTGCCGGTGAGCAGGCCCGAGCCTACGACAACAGCGTATGTGGTGCTGCCTGCAACACCTGGGAAACCGCCAACAGCATCAGCAATGTGTCCAGCTACAACCCCACTGCTGGCATGCGCTACCGGTGGTCGATGACGGCCAACATTGGTCGCACCATTGACTGGAACAGCAATACAGCAGGGACCTGGAAGTTCCTCAATGGGCCCGGTGGTGGTGAGGCCTCTGGCGCGCAACGCTGGATCACTGGTGGCGGCACCTACTACCGTGCAGGCACCTCTGGTGCCGACATGGAATGGAATTACTCGGGCAGCTTCGGGAATTTCGACAACGTTGGCGTGGGCTATGGTTGCGGCGTGGTCCAATCGGGCTGCAATTTCGGCTTCCCGACGCCGGGTGGTGGCTTGCATTGGGACCCGTCGCGCGAAGGTGGCAAGGGGGGCTACGAAACCTGGTACCGCTACAGATTCCCGCAGAGTGGCCAGCTGAAGCTCAATGCCAGTGTGAGAGCGGACAACCCGATATCAATTGGCTTTGTCAGCCGCGACAAGGGGAGTGTCGATGTCAGTGTTGTCAGCGATCTGTACCTCAACGGAACCATCAACAACAAGGCTGGCACTACCACGCTGAGCTCCAGCCAGGGCAGCATCATTCAAGGCAATGATCGCGCCACGCTGTATGCGCAGAACCTGATTCTGAATGCCAGGAACGGCATCGGCGCGATTGACGGCAAGGCGATCGAGGCTGCGCAGTCCAGCGGCGGTACGGTCAAGGCAAGCACCAATGGGGGCGATATTGCGCTCAACGTTCACTCCAATGCGGACGTGCGCTTGGTGGCGGGCAATGCACAGTCCGGCTATGGCGACGTGAGCCTGATCGCTTCCGGAAACATCAACGGCGTGGCAGGTGATGCGGTTTCCATCGTCGGCAGCAACGTCAGGCTGACCAGCACCACCGGCAGTATCGGCAAGATCGGCTCCGCCGGCGCTCTGGTGATTTCTGCACACGAAAGCAATGGTGCCAACAACCAGGTCCGCGGCGGCAATGTTCACGCATCGGCGCGTGAGAACGTGTCGTTGGTGGACGTGGATGGTGATTTCTGGGTGGGCGGTGTGACCGCGACCAATGGTGATGTGTATCTGGAAGCAAGGAACGGCTCGCTGCTGGATGGCGCGCAGCGTGAGTCAGGCAAGGGGCTCAGCGACAGCCAGATCGAGGACATCCGCAAGCGCTTGAAGCTGGATGGTAGCGGCGTGGCCGACACCGTTGCCACCTATGAGCGGCAGGTGGAGGGTTTGTATGCGGAATACCTGAACCTCTACAAGCAGGGTGGAATCGTCGGCGGTGCATTCGTGCCGAACACGGCCTTGCTCGCTGCCTATCGCGCACGTGCAGAGTTGGCCGCAGGCGTCGCGCAGAGCGATGCCCAGGTGGCTGCCTTTGTCGCCGATCTGTATCAACAGATGGATGCCACCTTCGGCGCCGTGTACGGGGCGAGTTGGGCGACGGGCGCTGAGTTCGCCACACCCAGTACCAACTTCAGCTTTACCCTGGATACGAATTCGAGCATCTACAAGGAGTTGTCTGATCGCGCGCATTGGGATGACGGCCAGCTGCAGTTCGCCATCAACGCCAGCGCGCTGGAGCCGGCCAAGTCAACTGGCAACAACAACGCTGCGCCCACCATCTCCGGTAGCAACGTCACCTTGAGAGCGCGTGACGGCCTGGGCAAGTTGGCCGACAGCGTCGACGTCAACTACGCCCGCGTGTACGCCGGAAACCTCGATCCGAAGGAAGCCCTGGCCCTGGCGATGGCTACGTCGCCAGGCGATGTTCAGCTGATCGGTCGCAATGGTGAGGTGATCACCATCGACCAGCTGAAGGCAATGAGCGAGGCCGAGCTGCAGGCGGGGCCGGTGGACTTCATCCGGATCAAGCAGACCTCGCCGTTGTACGTGAAGGCCAGCGGCGCACTGACCGCGCAAGCCGGCGGATCGGCCTATCTGCAATCCACCGACAATCTGACGGTGGCGGCGCTGGATGTCGCCGGCAATGCTGCCTTGAGCGTGGCGGGCAACCTTGCCGGCGCAACAGCCGGGACGCTGCTGAACGTGGGTGGCAACCTGAAGCTTGAGGCCGACGGCAGCATCGGGAGCAATGTCGGTACCGCCAACGAGGCGTTGCTGGGGCTCAAGCTGGGCGGCACGCTCTCGGCCAATGCCGGTGGTGCCCTGGGCATCCGCCAGCATGGTGGCAACCTGCTGTTTGATTCGCTGTATTCAGGTGATCGCATGCGTCTGGACGTACGCGATGGCAGCCTGTTGTCAACGAGCTCCAGCGTCACCAGTCTTCGTTCAGGAGCCGGTGGTGTGCAGCTGAGCGCACGCGACAATATCAGCGCGCAGGATGGCGGTGCTCTGAATCTCCAGCTCGACAATGGTCGTCTGGATGGCAATGCAGGTGGCGATATCCTGATCAGCAGTCCCAAAACGGCATTGACCATCGGTACGCTCGAGAGTGGCCGGAACATGCAGGTCGGTGCGGCGGCGAACCTGGTCGCGCAGGCATTGCGGGCCGGTGGCAGCCTGCGTGCCGATGCTGGCGGAGTGCTGTACAACGGTGCGCCGGGCGATCTGCGGATTGATGAGGCGCGCGCGCGCGATGACATCAGCTTGGCCGCGGCTGGTGACATGGCGCTGGGCGAAGTGCAGTCCGCCCAGGGCAATGCCTTGCTGGTCGCAACGGGTGGCATCGAACTGGATGCGCTGCAGGCCAAGCTCATAACCATCAGTGCGGGTGGTCAACTGCAATTGCGGGCCGGCGGCTTGGTGGAGGGCGAAGCGGTGACAGCCAACCTTGGCAGCCTGGGGATGGGCGATGCGGCACGGATGCAGGCGGCTTCGCTGCTGGATGTGACCACAGTCGGAGATATGCAGCTCGGGCAGTTGCAGGTTACCGGAGGCAGCAACGCTGGTGTGATGAGTCTCGTGGCAGGCGGGCGTATCGCCGGTAACGGCGATGGGCAGGTGAACCTGCTTTCTGTTGCCGGAACGCAGGTGAACCTCAATGCACAGACCGGCTTGGGCCAGAACGGTGAGCGGCTGAGCATTGCTGGTGGCTTGGTCAATGGTGGCACGCAGGGAGGGGATGCCTTCCTTGAGTTGGTTGGGCCGGGTCGCATCGGCACGCTGGTTGCCGATGCAGGCAACCTGGATATTGCCGGCTCTGCTGACATCACGTTCGACAGTTTGAAGGCGGGCAACAACCTGAACGTTGTCGCCGCCTCGTTGCAGGGGGGCGA
The DNA here is from genome assembly GCF_056760015.1 of Stenotrophomonas sp. STEN029. Lineage (NCBI taxonomy): Bacteria > Pseudomonadati > Pseudomonadota > Gammaproteobacteria > Lysobacterales > Lysobacteraceae > Stenotrophomonas > Stenotrophomonas sp. STEN029. Next base: position 23,669 of record NZ_JBRREC010000048.1, read on the forward strand.
CTTGTTGGCGGGACAGCAGCTCGATGCAAGCAGCAGTGATGCGATGACGCTGCGGGATGCGGTTGCAGGAAGTTCGATGCAGCTGAGCGCAGGCGAGGCGCTTGCGGCGCGTCAGCTGCTGGCGGGGACAACGATGGCGCTTTCCTCCAGCCGCACGCTGGATGTGCAGGAGCTGACGGTTGGCAGCGATCTGTCGGCCGAAGCAGTCGGCACGTTGTCCATCGCCAAGGCTGATGTCACCGGCAATGCCACTGTCGATGGCAAGGCGGATGTGGTGCTGGGTACGGCCAACGTTGGTCAGGCATTGCTCGCCAATGCAGCGACCACGCTGAGCGGGACGAGCCTGAACACCGGCGGCAACGCGACGCTGACCAGCGGTGGCAACACCACGATCGGCACGATTGATGGCAAGCAGGATCTTTCGGTCGCGACGGGTGGAGATCTGGCCCTGACCACTGGTACGGTCGGCGGCAATGCCGTGTTGAGCAGCACTGGTGCAACCAGCATCGACAGCTTGTCGGTGCAGGGAACCCTGGGCGCGGATTCCGTCGGCGCAGTGACGGCTCGGGTCCTGGCCTCGGGTGGCGCTGCGGCGCTGTCCTCGGGCAGCACGCTGGATGTGCAGGAGCTGACGGTTGGCAGCGATCTGTCGGCCGATGCGGTCGGCACGTTGTCCATCGCCAAGGCTGATGTCACCGGCAATGCCACTGTCGATGGCAAGGCGGATGTGGTGCTGGGTACGGCCAACGTTGGTCAGGCATTGGTTGCCAATGCAGCTACCACGCTGAGCGCGGCGAGCTTGAACACAGGCGGCAACGCGACGCTAACCAGCGGTGGCAACACCACGATCGGCATGATTGATGGCAAGCAGGATGTGTTGATCACGACAGGTAGCGACCTGAACCTGGTCACCGGCACGGTCGGCGGCAATGCAACCTTGACCAGCGGTGGCAACACCATGATCGGCACGATTGATGGCAAGCAGGATCTGTCGGTCGCGACGGGTGGCGATCTCGCCCTGACCACTGGCACGGTCGGCGGCAATGCCGTGTTGAGCAGCACCGGTGCAACCAGCATCGACAGCTTGTCGGTGCAGGGAGCCCTGGACGCGGGTTCCGTCGGCGCACTGACGGCGCGGGTCCTGGCTTCGGGCGGCGCTACGGCACTGTCCTCGGGCAGCACACTGGATGTGCAGGAGCTGACGGTTGGCAGCGATCTGTCGGCCGATGCGGTCGGCGCGCTGTCCATCGCCCAGGCCGACATAACCGGCAATGCCACTGTCGATGGCAAGGCGAATGTTGTGCTGGGTACGGCCAACGTTGGTCAGGCATTGCTCGCCAATGCAGCGACCACGCTGAGCGCGACGAGCCTGAACACCCGCGGCAACGCGACGCTGACCAGCGGTGGCAACACCACGATCGGCAAGATTGATGGCAAGCAGAATCTGTCGGTCACGACGGGTGGCGATCTGGCCCTGACCACTGGTACGGTCGGCGGCAATACCGTAGTGAGCAGCGCTGGTGCAACCAGCATCGACAGCTTGTCGGTACAGGGAGCCCTCGATGTGGATTCCGTCGGCGCACTGACGGCGCGGGTCCTGGCCTCGGGTGGCGCTGCGGCGCTGTCCTCGGGCAGCACGCTGGATGTGCAGGAGCTGACGGTTGGCAGCGATCTGTCGGCCGATGCGGTCGGCACGTTGTCCATCGCCAAGGCTGATGTCACCGGCAATGCCACTGTCGATGGCAAGGCGGATGTGGTGCTGGGTACGGCCAACGTTGGTCAGGCATTGGTTGCCAATGCAGCTACCACGCTGAGCGCGGCGAGCTTGAACACAGGCGGCAACGCGACGCTAACCAGCGGTGGCAACACCACGATCGGCATGATTGATGGCAAGCAGGATGTGTTGATCACGACAGGTAGCGACCTGAACCTGGTCACCGGCACGGTCGGCGGCAATGCAACCTTGACCAGCGGTGGCAACACCATGATCGGCACGATTGATGGCAAGCAGGATCTGTCGGTCGCGACGGGTGGCGATCTCGCCCTGACCACTGGCACGGTCGGCGGCAATGCCGTGTTGAGCAGCACCGGTGCAACCAGCATCGACAGCTTGTCGGTGCAGGGAGCCCTGGACGCGGGTTCCGTCGGCGCACTGACGGCGCGGGTCCTGGCTTCGGGCGGCGCTACGGCGCTGTCCTCGGGCAGCACGCTGGATGTGCAGGAGCTGACGGTTGGCAGCGATCTGTCGGCCGATGCGGTCGGCACGTTGTCCATCGTGCAGGCCGACATCACCGGCAATGCCACTGTCGATGGCAAGGCGGATGTGGTGCTGGGTACGGCCAACGTTGGTCAGGCATTGCTCGCCAGTGCAACGACCACGCTGAGCGCGACGAGCTTGAACACAGGCGGCAACGCGACCCTGACCAGCGGTGGCAACACAACCGTCGGTTCGTTCGAGGGCGAGCAGGACCTGACCGTCACGGCGGGCGGCGACATCGCAATAGCCAAGGCCCTGACGGGGAGGACGATGTACCTCGATGCGGGTCAGTCCATCCAGGTGGGCGTGGCGCAGATCGGCAGCGATGGAATCTGGAAGGCAGGCAGTGACATCAACGCTGATGCGGTGACCACTGGCTGCGCGTTCGATGCCGGTGCCGGCGGCGTGATCAGCATAGGCCTGCTGCAGGCCGGTTGCGGCATTGCGCTGACGTCCAGCGGCACGCTGTCCTTCGGTCACCTGCAGGCGGGTGACGACATCGGCCTGACATCGCATGCAGGCAGCGTGTTGGGTGGGCAGGTGGACGCTGGCGGTTCGCTGCTGGCAACGGCGGCGGCTGATATCGCCATCGAGGAGGCAGACGTCGCGCAGAACATTACCGGCACCAGCGGAGGCGCCCAGCGATGGGGCCGCTACGCCGCAGGAGGCGACACGCGCTTGCAGTCACAGGGAGATGTCACGGTTGGCAGCGGTGCCAGTGGCCGCGCGCAGTCGATCATTTCCGGTGGCAGCATCACGTTCGACCGGGTGGCCGCGGGCAGCACCGTCAGCATGGACGCACAGGGTGGTTCACTCAGTGGTGGCAACCTGCAAGCCGTATCCGGCCTTCTGGCCGCCCGTGATCAGCTCTCGCTTTCGCAGGCGTTGGTTGATACGCGCCTGAACCTCGCTGCGGACAGCATCCAGGCTCAGGTAGCGCAGTCGGCCGCCGGGCAGGGGCCACTGACCACAACCCTGACGGGTTATCACAACGGTGTGGCGCGCAAGGTAGTGGTTGAGGTGGATCCGCGTGATGCCTGGTTGATAGACCAGCTCAAGGCGGTGGACGCGCAGCTGGCAACCCGTTCGGCCCGGGCCAGTATCGGTCAGGCTTACATCGAACGGACCATGGCATTGAATACTGCGCAGATGCGGGTGTTCATGGACAACACCAATCCCATGCTGCGGCCGGTGGATGTACAGCTGATACAGCTGGACAAGTCCTTCCGCTTGGCCGCCGATGGTACGTTCCTGGTCACCGATGCCTATGTTGAGAGTTTCGGCGACGGCTTCCGTGTCACCAGCCCCAATTACAACCGTGATCATGTAGATAGTGACCTGAACTACTTCGGTGAAAGCGCGTTGCGTTACATGGGCAGGATGCTGCAGCTCGACCCGGGCTACAGCGACCAGGCACCGGTACGCGTGTTCGATGTGGACATGGGTGAGGACGTCATCGCTACGGATGGTGCGGCTGTCAACTTCGGGGCACCCAACTAATGAAGCACAGGGGCGTGAAGATGTATCGAGGGTTGCTACTACTTGGCGGCGCGTTGCTGCCGTGCATTGCGCAGGCGCAGTCAACCACCGCTGAAGGCGGCCAGACAACGACGCAGCGCATCGATGGCTACTACGAGCAGCGGCAGCCGTTGCAGCCGCAGCGGACACTGGACGATCCGCTGGAACAGCAGGCGGTGGAAGACAAGGCTGTGAAGAATGCAGATGGCGATCTGCAGTTCAACCTGAAGGCGGTACGCTTCAGTCCATCGGAATTGCTCGCCCGCGAGGACCTCGATGCTGTCTCGGCAGCCTATGTGGGGCGCCAGGTGAGCATGGCCGAGCTGGAGAAGCTGCTGGATGAGGTCAATGCACTTTATGCCGCCAAGGGTATTTCCACTGCCAAGGCCGTGTTGAAGGGCCAGGCGATCGAGAATGGCGAGGTGCAGATCAGCTTGATCGAGGGGCGGTTGGGCAAGCTGACAGTTGCTGGTGAGGGCAAGGTGCCGGAACGCTTCGTAAAGCGACGACTTCACCAGCCTGAGGGGGAAGTGGTGCAGACCGATCGTCTACGCGATGAGCTGGTCTACCTGAACCGGACCAGCGACCTGCAGGTGCGCGCACTGCTGCGACCGGGCCAAGCGGTGGGCACGACCGACATCGTGCTGATGACCGAGTTCCCTGACCCGCACAACTGGGGGGTGTTCATCGACAACTCGGGTGTGGAGAGCACCGGCCGCGAGCGTTATGGCGTGCAGGGTCAATTCTGGGGGTTGGCGGGTATCAACGATCTGCTGGCTGGCTCGGTGGCCTATTCGCGAGGGGGCCTCGAGGGTCGAATCGCCTACTCGGGCATCGTCAACAAGCGTAACGGTCGGGTTGGCGTGAACGTGTCGCGCAATCAGATCAATATCATCGACGGTGCCTATCGCGACCTCGACATCACCGGGGAATCCACCAACTACGGGCTTGACTACAGCCAGCCGTGGATCGCCAACCAGAAGTGGCTGCTGTCCACCATCGCCAGTGTTTCACGCGGAAATTCAACGTCCGAGATCGCGGATGTGCAGGTTTCGGAGATCAAATCCACCAGCATGTCGTTGGGCGTGAGCGCGGGCTACCGCAACAACGGCTACGACTGGTCGATCTACCAAGGCGTATCGCGGGTGCGCACCGATGAGACGCTGAAGAACGGCCGCAACTTCACTGTCGCCAACGGCAACACCAGCTGGACGCAGCGGATCGGTGGCAGTGCCTTCCTTTATCGCGCGCAGTTGGGCTGGCAGTTCACGTCCGGGGAGTTCCTGCCGTCGAGCAATCTGTTCCAGGTGGGCGGGATTGGCAGCGTGCGTGGCTATGTCCGCGGTGCACTGTCCGGGGTAAAGGGCTACTTCGGCAGCGTTGAACTGCACAGGCCGTATCGGCAGGCGCACGACGCCTATGTGTTCTTCGATCACGGTGAGGTGCGGGGGGATTTCCCGACCTCGGCAAGCATCAGCAGCGTTGGCTTCGGCTTGAACGGACAGTTGTTCAAACGCTACAGCTATAGCCTCGACCTGGGTCATCCGCTGGACAAAGTGCTGAAGGACCAGGACAACGTGCGCGCGGATTTCCGCATCAGCGCCCGCTGGTGATCAAGACCCCGGGCAGGGCAGGGTGGCTCAGCGCCGCCCGTCAGCCCTGCTCGCGCACGATCTCGACCAGGCGCTGGCCGTAACGGGCCAGCTTGCTGCCGCCAATGCCGCCAACCTTGCCGAGTGCGTCGACGCTGGTCGGGCGCTGCTCGGCGATGTTGCGCAGGGTGCTGTCGTGGAAGATCACGAATGCCGGCACGTTCTGTTCGCGTGCCAGTTCCGCACGCAACCCGCGCAGTGCCTGGAACAGCGATAGGTCGCCAGCCTGTACCGGCAGGCCGGTACGCGGGCTACCGCGCTCGCGCTCGCGCGTTGGTGCAGCGTCGCGGCGCATCATCATCTGCCGGCGGCCGGTCAGCACGTCGCGGCTGGCATCGGTCAGGCGCAGGCCGCCGTGGCTTTCCGGGTCCACTTCCAGCAGGCTGGCGGCAACCAGCTGGCGGAACACGCCGCGCCAGGCGCGCGCATCCAGGTCATTGCCGATGGCGTAGGTGCTGAGCTTGTCGTGGCCGAACTGGCGGATGCGTTCGTTGTCGCTGCCGCGCAGGATGTCGATCAGGTGGCCGACGCCAAAGCGCTGGCCGCTGCGGTACACGCAGCTCAGCGCCTTCTGCGCCGGAATGGTGGCATCCCAGGCCGCGGGTGGGGTGAGGCAGTTGTCGCAGTTGCCGCAGGGCTTGGGATAGGTTTCGCCGAAGCCGGCCAGCAGCACCTGGCGGCGGCACTGCATCGATTCGCAGTATCCGAGCAGATGGTCGAGCTTGGCACGCTCCAACTGCTTGCGTTCCTCGCCGGCCTCGGACTGCTCGATCATCTGCTTGAGCAGCACCACGTCGCCCAGGCCGTAGCACAGCCAGGCTTCGGCGGCTTCGCCATCGCGGCCGGCACGGCCGGTTTCCTGGTAATAACCTTCCATCGATTTGGGCAGGTCGGTGTGCGCGACAAAACGCACGTCCGGCTTGTCGATGCCCATGCCGAAGGCGATGGTGGCGCACATCACGATGCCGTCCTCACGCAGGAAGCGGCGCTGGTTGGCGGCGCGTACCTCCGGCGGCATGCCAGCGTGATAGGGCAGGGCCTGCATGCCTTCGCCACACAGGAACTGCGCGGTCTCCTCGACCTTGCGCCGGGACATGCAATAGACGATGCCGGCCTCATCGCGGTGATTGCGCAGGAAGCCCAGCAGCTGGCGCTTGGCGTTGTCCTTCTGCACCACGGTGTAACGGATGTTGGGGCGGTCGAAGGAACTGACGAAATGCTGGGCGGTGGACAGGTCCAGGCGCTCGGCGATCTCGCGCTGGGTAGGCGGATCGGCGGTGGCGGTCAGGGCGATCCGCGGCACCTGCGGCCAGCGCTCATGCAGGACCGTCAGCTGCCGGTATTCGGGGCGGAAGTCGTGCCCCCATTGCGAGACGCAATGGGCCTCATCGATGGCGAACAGCGAGATGTGGGCGCGGCCCAGCAATGACAGGAAGCGCCCGGTCAGCAGGCGCTCCGGGGCGACGTAAAGCAGTTTCAGCTCACCGGCCAGCAGCTCGCGCTCGACCCGCGCGGCGGTTTCGGCGTCCAGCGTGGAATTGAGGAACTCGGCGCGGACACCGACCTGGTGCAGCGCCTCCACCTGGTCCTGCATCAACGCGATCAGCGGCGAGATGACGATGCCGCAGCCTTCACGCAGCAGGGCCGGGATCTGGTAGCACAGGGATTTGCCGCCGCCGGTCGGCATCAATACCAAGGCGTCGTTGCCACTGGCGACGTGCTCGACGATGGCCTGCTGATCGCCGCGGAAACTGTCGTAACCGAAAACGCTGGAGAGCAGTTGTTGCGCGGGACTCTGGGGCATTGCGCTAGTTTACCCGCTGGCGGGCCGCGCTGAATGATCGATACAGCGTCAGGCAGGCAGCGATCCGCCTGTAGTGCCGAGCCATGCTCGGCAGGGGCCTTGCCGATAAACCCCCTGTAGTGCCGAGCCATGCTCGGCAGAAGCCTTGTCGATACCCCCTGTAGTGCCGAGCCATGCTCGGCTGAGACCTTGCCGATAAAGCCCCTGCCGAGCATGGTTCGGCACTACAGGTACTGCGTCGAACCCTTTACTGCAGCAGCGACCGCAGCATCCACGCATACTTCTCATGGATCTGCAGGCGCTGGGTCAGCAGGTCCTCGCTGGGGGCGTCGTCGGCGTCATCGGCCTGGTCCAGCACCTTGCGTGCGGTACGGCAGACCGCTTCATTGCCGACCACCAGCTGGCGGACCATCTCGCGCCAGTCGGCACTGTCATTCAGGCCCGGCTCCTCGGCAATCGAGGTCAGTGCAGCGAATTCGCGGTAGGAGCCCGGCGCGTTGAAGCCCAGGGCGCGGATGCGCTCGGCGATCTCGTCCAGGGCGTTCCACTGCTCGGTGTACTGGTCCATGAACATATTGTGCAGCGAGTTGAACATCGACCCGGTGACGTTCCAGTGGAAGTTGTGGGTCTTCAGGTACAGCGTGTAAGAATCGGCGAGGAAGTGCGACAGGCCGTCGGCGACCTTCTTGCGATCCGCGTCCTTGATCCCAATATTGACCGCGGGGGCCGAAGGCGCGGCGGCGGCCAGCTTCTTCTTGCCGATCTCGGTGCTGGTGGCGGCTGCTGCGACGGCCTGCTTCTTCTTTCCGGCTTCTGGTTTGCTGCTGTTCTTGGCCTTGGCCATGACGCTTTTCTCCTTGGCGGGTTGAATGGCTACACAATAGCGCTCTGCGCACCATACCTGCATTTCAAGTTTTCACGTTGAACGATTGATGAGCACTATCGAGAAAGACCTGTCCGCGCGCCTGCGCGCTGCCCGCCCCGCGATTGACGGAGGCATGAGCCGTGATCGTGGGCGCCTGTTGGGGCTGCTGTCGCGCTGGCAGGGCAAGCCTGCGGACGCGGCGGCCGAGCAGGCCTTCCAGCAGCAGCTGCAGCGCTCGCACGCGCAGCGCCAGCAGCGCGCCGCGCGGCCGATCGCGGTCAGCATGGACGAAGCGCTGCCGATCGCACGTGAAGCCGAGCAGATCAGTGCACTGATCCGTGCCCATCAGGTAGTGGTCATCGCTGGCGAGACCGGCTCCGGCAAGACCACCCAGCTGCCCAAACTCTGCCTGGCGGCCGGTCGCGGCGAGGCTGGGATGATCGGCTGCACCCAGCCACGCCGTATCGCCGCCCGCGCGGTGGCCGCGCGCGTGGCCGAGGAGCTGCAGACCGAACTGGGTACAGTGGTCGGCTACCAGGTGCGCTTCACCGACAAGGTCGGTGAAGACAGCCGCATCAAGTTCATGACCGACGGCATCCTGTTGGCCGAGATCGCCTCGGACCGCTGGTTGTCGCGCTACGACACCTTGATCATCGACGAGGCGCACGAACGCAGCCTCAACATCGACTTCCTGCTGGGCTACCTGAAGCAGCTGCTGCGCAAGCGCCCGGACCTGAAGTTGATCGTGACCTCGGCCACCATCGATACCGAGCGCTTCTCGCGCCACTTTGACAATGCGCCTGTGGTCAATGTCGAAGGTCGCACCTACCCGGTGGAGGTGCGTTACCGGCCGCTGGAGGACATGGGGCAGAGCGCTGACAGCGCTACGGCGCCAGCGCGCGGCAAACGCAGCGAGGCGGACAGCGATCCGGCGATGGATCCGGTCTCGGCCATTGTGGCTGCCGTCGATGAAATCACCCGCAGCGATGCGCGCGGCGACGTATTGATCTTCCTGCCAGGTGAGCGCGAGATCCGCGATACCCACCAGGCTTTGGAACGTCGCAAATACCGCGAGACCGAGGTGCTGCCGCTGTATGCGCGGCTGTCGGCCAAGGACCAGGACCGGGTATTCAATCCCGGCCCGAAGCGACGCGTGGTACTGACCACCAACGTCGCCGAAACCTCGCTGACCGTGCCGCGCATCCGCTACGTGGTTGATCCGGGTTTTGCCCGCGTCAAACGCTATAGCCCACGGCAGAAGCTCGATCGCCTGCATATCGAAGCGGTATCGCAGGCCAGCGCCAACCAGCGCAAGGGCCGCTGCGGTCGTATCTCCGAGGGCGTGTGTTACCGGCTGTATTCGGAGGCTGATTTCCTGAGCCGATCGGAGTTCACCGATCCTGAGATCCGCCGTTCCTCGTTGTCCGGTGTGATCCTGCGCATGCTGCAGCTGGGCCTGGGCAAGATCGACGAGTTTCCGTTCCTTGAAGCGCCGGACGAGCGTGCGGTGGCCGACGGTTGGCAACAGCTGGTCGAGCTTGGTGCGATCGACGAGGAGCGCAAGCTCACCGCCATCGGCCGGCAGATGGCGCGCTTGCCGGTAGACGTGAAACTGGCGCGCATGCTGGTGGCCGCGCAGAAGGGTGGTTGCCTGCGTGAGATGCTGGTGATTGCGTCTTTCCTTGGCATCCAGGACCCGCGCGAGCGGCCACCGGAAGCACGTGAGGCGGCCGACAATGCACACGCCTTGTTTGCCGATGCACGCTCCGAATTCATCGGCATCCTGCGGCTGTGGAATGCCTACCGCGATGCCCACGAAGAGCTCACCCAGTCCAAACTGCGCGACTGGTGCGGGCGCCATTTCCTCGGCTTCCTGCGCATGCGCGAATGGCGCGAGCTGCACCGCCAGCTGCGCCTGCTGTGCGAGGAGCTGGGTTGGGCGATGGGCGAGGACGAAGCCTTCGGCAAGGCGCTGTTGTCGGCGCCGCCGGCCATGCCCGCCGGTGGTGATGCCGAGGCCAAGCGCAAAGCCACGCGTGGCGAGCAGCACAAGGCTGCACGTCTGGCCCGCGAGGGGAAACCGGCTTTAAAACCGGGGTCAGAGTCGGGTTTCCCACTGACTCCTTCCGCGGCGGACAAAACTCGAGG